>NC_014934.1:1527610-1833132 GCF_000186265.1 Cellulophaga algicola DSM 14237 | reverse complement strand
GAACCCAATCGCCAGTTGCTGCATCATAAGTGCCATTAATACCATTTGAAGAATTACTAGCATATGTATATCCAGATGGCAATAAATCTTTTACCACTACTCCAGCTGCAGCATCTGTAGGACCATCATTGTTTACCGTTAAAGTAAAAATAACAGGATCTCCTACATTGGGCGAAGCGTTATTTACCACTATAGTTAAGCTTAAATCTGAGGTTTCTGCTACCGTAATCGTTACAGAATCCGTACGCTCACAACCATTAGTATTGGTCCCTGTAACCATATATGTTGTAGTTACCAATGGAGTTACAGAACCACCATCAGTTGCGCCATTATCCCAAATATAACTTGATGCCCCTGACCCCGTTAGAACAACACTCTCTCCTGCATTAATAGAAGTTTGTGATGCATTCGCCACTACTACAGGTAATGCATTAATCGTTACTACTATTTCTGAACGAGGACTTTCACAACCGTTTGCATTGGTCTGGCTAACATAATATGATGCAGTGCCTACTGCTGCTGTGCTTGGTGTTGGTGCTGTTGTACTTCCTGTACCACCTGTGGCTACAGTATACCATAACAAATTAGTCCCACTCGCCGATAAAGCACTTGCCGTATCATTTTGACAATAAGCAATAGCACTCGCCGTTGGCGCCGTTGGTACTGCATATTGAGTGATTGAAACTGCTCTTCGGGTACTACTGGTACATCCCGTTGTAATATTTCTTGCCTGCGCATAAAAAGTAGTAACGCCACTTCCTAAACTTGCAGGTTGATAACTTAATGATCCTGTGCTAATAGCAGTGCCACCACTGGCAATGGAATACCAATCTACAGTCTCACCAGAATTTACACCTACCGAAATTGTCGGAATTGTATCATCTACACAATACGCTAGGTCACCACTAGCTACTCCTGGAGCAGCTACTACAGGACAACTGCAGTCCGGTGCCGTAACACTTAATGTATTTGCACATGTTGTGCTTCCGTTTGTTACCGTAATAACAATATCAGTACCTGAATTTACTCCAGATATCGTCCAATTATTACTTCCATTATCTGTTACTGTTCCTGCGGTACTTGTTACTGTTCCCGTATTTACATTTACAGAAACGGAATAAGTCGTTAAATCTGTAGAACATGTGGGCGAACTTGAAGTACTTATTGTTGGCAATGGATATATTGTCACTACTATTTCTGAACGTGGACCCTCACAACCATTGGCATTGGTCTGACTTACATAATAAGATGTATCGCCTGCGGTTGTAGAACTTGGCGTTGGTGCTGTTGCACTTCCTGTACCACCTGTGGCTACAGTATACCATAATAAATTGGTGCCACTTGCCGATAAGGCACTCGCCGTATCATTCTGACAATACACCACAGGACTAGTTACTCCTGGAGCTGTTGGTAATGCATTAATCGTTACTTCTATTTCTGAACGTAGACTTTCACAGCCATTTGTATTGGTCTGGCTAACATAATATGATGTAGTGCCTACTGTTGCCGTGCTTGGTATTGGTGCTGTTGCACTTCCTGTACCACCCGTTGCAGCTGTGTACCATAACAAATTAGTACCACTCGCCGATAAAGCATTTGCCGTATCATTTTGGCAATAGGCAACGTCACTCACTGTTGGAGCCGTTGGTAATGCATTAATCGTTACTACTATTTCTGAACGTAGACTTTCACAGCCGTTTGCATTTGTTTGTGTTACATAATATGACGTAGTACCTACTGTTGTTGTATTTGGTGTTGGTGCCGTTGTACTTCCCGTACCACCTGTGGCTACAGTATACCATAACAAATTGGTACCACTTGCCGATAAGGCACTTGCCGTATCATCTTGGCAATAGGCAACGTCACTCACTGTTGGCGCTGTTGGTTGTGGATATACTCTCACTACTATTTCTGAACGTGGACCTTCACAACCGTTTCCATTGGTCTGACTAACATAATAAGATATAGTACCTACTGTTACTGTACTTGGTGTTGGTTCCGTTGCATTTCCTGTACCTCCTGATGCTACAGCATACCATAATAAATTGGTGCCACTTGCCGATAAGGCACTCGCCATATCATTTTGGCAATAGGCAACGTCACTCACTGTAGGCGCCGTTGGTAATGCATTAATCGTTACTTCTATTTCTGAACGAGGACTTTCACAACCGTTTGCATTGGTCTGGCTAACATAATATGATGTAGTGCCTACTGTTGCCGTGCTTGGCGTTGGTGCTGTTGCACTTCCTGTACCACCCATTGCAGCTGTGTACCATAACAAATTAGTACCACTCGCCGATAAGGCACTCGCCGTATCATTCTGACAATAGGCAATAGCACTCGCCGTTGGCGCCGTTGGTACTGCATATTGAGTGATTGAAACTGCTCTTCGGGTACTACTGGTACATCCCGTTGTTATATTTCTTGCCTGCGCATAAAAAGTAGTAACGCCACTTCCTAAACTTGCAGGTTGATAACTTAATGATCCTGTGCTAATAGCAGTGCCACCATTCGCAATGGAATACCAATCTACAGTCTCACCAGAATTTACACCTACCGAAATTGTCGGAATTGTATCACCCACACAATACGCTAGGTCACCACTAGCTACTCCTGGAGCAGCTACGACAGGACAACTGCAGTCCGGTGCCGTAACACTTAATGTATTTGCACATGTTGTGCTTCCGTTTGTTACCGTAATAACAATATCAGTACCTGAATTTACTCCAGATATCGTCCAATTATTACTTCCATTATCTGTTACTGTTCCTGCGGTACTTGTTACTGTTCCCGTATTTACATTTACAGAAACGGAATAAGTCGTTAAATCTGTAGAACATGTGGGCGAACTTGAAGTACTTATTGTTGGCAATGGATATACTGTCACTACTATTTCTGAACGTGGACCTTCACAACCATTGGCATTGGTCTGACTAACATAATATGATGTATCGCCTGCGGTTGTAGAACTTGGCGTTGGTGCTGTTGCACTTCCTGTACCTCCTGATGCAACAGTGTACCATAATAAATTGGTACCACTTGCCGATAAGGCACTCGCAGTATCATTCTGGCAATACACCACAGGACTAGTTACTCCTGGAGCTGTTGGTAATGCATTAATCATTACTTCTATTTCTGAACGTAGACTTTCACAACCGTTTGCATTGGTCTGACTAACATAATATGATGTAATGCCTACTGTTGCCGTGCTTGGTATTGGTGCTGTTGCACTTCCTGTACCACCCGTTGCAGCTGTGTACCATAACAAATTAGTACCACTCGCCGATAAAGCATTTGCCGTATCATTTTGGCAATAGGCAACGTCACTCACTGTTGGAGCCGTTGGTAATGCATTAATCGTTACTACTATTTCTGAACGTAGACTTTCACAGCCGTTTGCATTTGTTTGTGTTACATAATATGACGTAGTTCCTACTGTTGCTGTATTTGGTGTTGGCGCCGTTGTACTTCCCGAACCACCTGTGGCTACAGTATACCATAATAAATTGGTACCACTTGCAGATAAGGCACTTGCCGTATCATTTTGGCAATAGGCAACGTCACTCACTGTTGGTGCTGTTGGTTGTGGATATACTGTCACTACTATTTCTGAACGAGGACTTTCACAACCATTGGTATTGGTCTGACTTACATAATAAGATGTAGTTCCTACTGTTACTGTACTTGGTGTTGGTGACGTTGCACTTCCTGTACCTCCTGATGCTACAGCATACCATAATAAATTGGTGCCACTTGCAGATAAGGCACTCGCCATATCATTTTGGCAATAGGCAACGTCACTCACTGTAGGCGCCGATGGTAATGCATTAATCGTTACTTCTATTTCTGAACGAGGACTTTCACAACCGTTTGCATTGGTCTGGCTAACATAATATGATGTAGTACCTACTGTTGCCGTGCTTGGCGTTGGTGCTGTTGTACTTCCTGCACCACCCGTTGCAGCTGTGTACCATAACAAATTAGTACCACTCGCCGATAAGGCACTTGCCGTATCATTTTGGCAATAGGCAATAGCACTCACTGTAGGCGCCGCTGGTAATGCATTAATCGTTACCACTATTTCTGAACGAGGACTTTCACAACCGTTTGCATTTGTTTGTGTTACATAATATGATGTAGTGCCCACTGTTGCTGTATTTGGTGTTGGCGCCGTTGCACTTCCTGTACCACCTGTGGCTACAGTATACCATAACAAATTGGTACCACTTGCCGATAAGGCACTTGCCGTATCATTTTGGCAATAGGCAAGGTCACTCACTGTTGGCGCTGTTGGTTGTGGATATACTGTCACTACTATTTCTGAACGTGGACCTTCACAACCGTTTCCATTGGTCTGACTTACATAATAAGACGTAGTACCTACTGTTACTGTACTTGGTGTTGGTGCTGTTGCATTTCCTGTACCACCCGCTGCAGCTGTATACCATAACAGATTAGTACCACTCGCCGATAAGGCACTCGCCGTATCATTTTGGCAATAGGCAACGTCACTCACTGTAGGCGCCGTTGGTAATGCATTAATCGTTACTTCTATTTCTGAACGAGGACTTTCACAACCGTTTGCATTGGTCTGACTTACATAATATGATGTAGTGCCTACTGTTGCCGTGCTTGGCGTTGGTGCTGTTGCACTTCCCGTACCACCCGTTGCAGCTGTGTACCATAACAAATTAGTACCACTCGCCGATAAAGCACTTGCCGTATCATTTTGGCAATAGGCAATAGCACTCACTGTTGGAGCCGCTGGTAATGCATTAATCGTTACCACTATTTCTGAACGAGGACTTTCACAACCGTTTGCATTTGTTTGTGTTACATAATAAGACGTAGTACCTACTGTTGCTGTATTTGGTGTTGGTGCCGTTGCACTTCCCGTACCACCTGTGGCTACAGTATACCATAACAAATTGGTGCCACTTGCAGATAAGGCATTTGCCGTATCATTTTGGCAATAGGCAACGTCTGTAACAGTTAGAGCCATTGGCAAAGGATTTACCGTTAGTGTTTTAGTTTCTGAAATTGCATCTGCACAACTTGCAGCAGCACTAGAAACCACTAATCTGTATCTTGTATTCGTTAATGATACTGGAACTGAATTTATCGTTAATGTATTTGTTGAAGTCCCACTATAAGGGCTTACCTCACTTAAATCTGACCAATTTGAGCCATCAAATGATTGCCATTGATAGGTGCTTGTATTTATTGCGGTAACCGTAAAAACTGCATCTTCATTCTCACAAACTTCAACATTATCAGGTTGATTCGTTATTACTGGAGGATCATTAACAATAATTCTTAACCTTCTTCTTAAACTTTCACAATTAGCAGCCGTTTGCGTTTGTGTAACCCAATAATCTGTTATACCTGCCGTAGTGGTTAACGGAATTGTATTTCCTGAAATAACATTACCTCCAGATGCTGCATCATACCAAATTAAATTAGCACCTGTTTGAACATAGTCATCTAATTGCTGTGCAGTATCTCCAACACAATAATTAACAGTATTTGCTACTAATGTGGGACTTGCCGGTAGCGCATGAACAATAACCTCTACTGCTGTTCTAGGGCTAATACACCCCGTAAAGGCACTCGTTTGTTGCACATAATAGAATGTACTGCCTGCTGTAGTTGTCGTTGGTACTGGATCAGAAGTATATAATGTACCCCCTGTATTCGCATCATACCATTGCAATGTGTTTCCTGAATCGCCCGTAGCTTGTAAAGGAACTGCCGTATCACCTACACAATATTCTAATGGAGAATCTGCAGTTGGTGCAGATGGTAATGGAAATTGATATAAATCTATAGATATAAATGTATCACTTGAACAACCGTTGGCATTCACAGAATAAACAGAAAAATTTCTAAATAACTCTGTGCTAGTTGGTGCTGTATATGTTGTTGTGTTAGAGGCTACGAGGTTTCCTTCTGTATCATACCAATTGGCCGTTTCTCCAACAGCTTCATCTACAGATACTGTCATTTCTGGCGGAGTATCTCCCTCGCAATAACTATATTCAGAAGCTCCGGTTGGTGGATTTAAATCATTTTCAACAGTAATAGTAAAAGACTTCGTCGTAAATTGATCATTGGCATCAAACACTCTATATACGATAGTAGTTGTACCAATATCAAACTCATCTCCATTAACCTTTCCGTTACCATCAGATCTAGTGGCAGAAAACTCTGCTAAGACACAATCTGTATCCGTTAAATTTGTAACTATCGTACCTGGTAATAAAAAATCATCTAAATAAGCAACTTGCGTTGTATTATTAAATACACTTGAGGAATAGCGAATTTTAATTCTATAATTCCCTGTAAGTATAAAAGGAATGTTTTCTTGATGAACAGCTGTATCTGTATACACTTTACTAAAAAAATCTGTTTGAACCACAGCATCATCTTCATCTAGAATATCTATGTGAATTTGAGCATTGTTCCCTACCGTGTTTATAACATGAGAAAATGAGATTTCACCTTCCCCATTAAAATACATTGTAGGCGTAACTAAAGTACTTGTATAAAATGAAGCTATAGATAACGAGTTTGCTACCAAATTCCTACTTCCATTTACTTGACCGCCATTCCCTATAGACGTTTTAGTAAAAACATAACATTGATTTAAGAAAGATTCAAAATCCTGAAGTACAGGCGCTTCACCTTCACCCGCAGGACAATTATCAGAAACTGTTGGTTCTGCCCAAGAATGCGTAGCTGTACAGGTATTAGGATCCGCAGTTAAAGTAATATTAGAAGGAAAAGTATCAAAAACAGGCTTTTCATTGTCTTCTACAGTCACATTAAAAGTACATATGCCAACTTCACCAGCTGCATTTTCAGCACGATAAATAATAGCCGTAGTACCAGGAAGAATATTGTCTCCTGGTTGGTAATTACTGGTTACAGTTACCGCATCTGAAGATGCCGTTGGAGGATTCCATGTTACAGTCCCTCCACACTCACCTGTAGTATAGGTAACTTGTACGTTTAAAGAAGTAGCGTCACAACCTGTAAAAGTTGGCGGTACAAAAGCAGCAACTTCGCTACTCACAGCTATGGTATTCCCTAATACCAAATTAGTATCTATAGTGCTAAAAGACAGGTGAATAACAGATAAAAATACGAGTAGAATTAGTTTTTCAGAGATTAAGCTTCTATTCATGGATATTTAGTGTTATGACCTTGAGGCTACCTATATGCAATAGATTAAAAGCATACAGCTAAACGGTTTATTATTAGGTTATAACGCCAGTAATAAAAATCTCGATATAAATTGAATTTCCATTTGTTGTGAAGTAATTCATATTGTATACCTATCGTGAAAAAAGTGTTGTTTCCTACAAAATTATAAATTCAAAACCCCTGTAAAGCATTGATTCTTGTAGGAATAATCGACAAACTACACTTAATTAATATCCATAATTTATAGCAAATGCTATTTTTTTAAGTCGATGAAAAATTTGCACAAAAAAAAGCCTTTGAAATAATCAAAGGCTTTTTTTAAAAAATGAAGTAGTATAAACTTATTTTTTCTCTTCTATTTTATCTGTTGAATCCTCTTCCTTCGAGGCATCTTTAAACTCTTTAATACCACTACCCAAACCACGCATTAATTCAGGAATTTTTTTCCCTCCAAAAAGTAATAATACAAGTACTACTACAACCGCAATTTGCCATGGCCCGATCATTCCTAAAAAAATATTTGAAACTATCATAGATTAAATTTTAGAACCACAAATTTACTAAAAAAGTATTACACATGGTGTTAATATTTATGTACAGTATTATAATTTTTAAAAAAGTCCATAATAATTTGCCAAACGTATACAAATTACAGTTTAGTATTTATAAATTCGATGTAATTATTAAAAGTATTTTATCGCAATAAGATTCTAGGTTATATTTGTGTAGTATGGCAAAAAAGAAGAAAAAAGGAAAAGAAATTAAAAGAAAACTTCTTCATAAGTATCGTTTGGTTATTTTAAACGAAAACACTTTTGAAGAAAAAATATCTTTTAAGCTCAGTAGGCTTAACGTATTTATTACAGGGTCTATATGTATTGTTTGTTTAATTGCCCTTACCACATTGTTAATTGCATTTACTCCATTGAGGGAGTATATACCTGGGTATTCCTCTACAAAACTAAAAAGACAAGCCACAGAACTGACTTATAAGTCTGACTCTTTAGTGACTGTTTTAAACTACACTAATAAATATTTAGATAATATTAGAAAAGTTTTAAATGGTGATATCGCAAATAACCAAATGAATAGAGATTCTTTATTTGAACAATTCAAACTAGACCCTGCCAGTGTAGATTTGACCCCAATAAAAGAAGATTCTATTTTGAGAGCACAAGTAGAATTAGAAGACAAATACAATTTATTTGAGCGCACTGATAAAAATGTAAATCAAATTTTATTTCCTCCTATAAATGGGAGTGTTTCTCAGGATTATGACCCTAAAACAAAACACTATGCCATTGATATCGTTGCCGCAAAAGGAACTCCTGTAAAATCTGTAGCAGATGGAACCGTTATATTTTCTGAATGGACTTCTGAAACAGGCTATGTAATTATAGTTGAACATAAAGAAGGCTTACTTTCTGTTTACAAGCATAATGGTTCATTAAGTAAAGCACAAGGAGATTTAGTACGAGCTGGAGAAGTTATTGCATCTGTAGGAAATACGGGAGAACTTAGTACTGGACCGCATTTACACTTTGAATTATGGAACAATTCTAGTCCCGCCAATCCAAGAGATTATATTGATTTTAAATAATTTTACATGTCTATAAAGTCTTTAGCTGCCAAAATTTTCGCAAGAAGAATTGCAAAAAAAACTCAAAAGTGGGTTAATAACCCAATAATCACTCAAGAAAAACTATTAGCAGGACTTATTGAAACTGCTAAAAACACAACATTTGGAAAAGATCATGATTTTTCAGAAATAAAAAACCATGCTGATTTTATAAAAAAAGTACCCGTAAGAGATTACGAAGAACTTAAACCATATGTAGAAAAAGTTGTAGCAGGGGAGTCTGATATTTTATGGCCCAATAAACCCATTTATTTCGCTAAAACTTCAGGAACTACGTCAGGCGCAAAATACATTCCGATTACAGAAACATCGATAAAACATCAAGTAGAAGCATCTAGAAATGCTATCTTAAATTATATCGACGAAACAGGCAAAGCCGATTTTGTAACTGGTAAAATGATTTTTTTACAAGGAAGCCCCGTTTTAACAGAGAAAAACGGAGTTAAACTTGGTAGGTTATCAGGCATATCTGCCCATTATGTACCTAATTATTTACAAAAAAATAGACTCCCAAGTTGGGAAACCAATTGCATAGAAGATTGGGACACCAAAGTAAATACAATAGTTAATGAAACTATACATGAAGATATGACCGTAATAGCAGGCATCCCTTCATGGGTACAGATGTATTTTGAAAAATTAAATACTGTTGGAAACAAAAAAATAGGCGAGCTTTTTAAAAACTTTAACCTCTTTATTTATGGCGGAGTAAATTATGAACCCTATAGAGCTAAGTTTGAAAATTTAATCGGCAGAAAAGTAGATAGTATTGAGCTGTTCCCTGCTAGTGAAGGTTTTTTTGCCTACCAAAATTCTCAGAAAGAAAAAGGGATGTTATTGCTTCTAAAATCAGGTATATTCTATGAGTTTATAAAATCTGATGAATTTTTTGAAGCAAATCCGAAGCGTATTACTATCAAAGATGTTGAAATTGGCATTAACTATGTGATGATTATTTCAACAGATGCCGGTTTATGGGCATACAATCTAGGAGATACTGTTCAGTTTACCTCCTTAAAACCTTATAAAATAATTGTATCTGGAAGAATAAAGCATTTTATTTCTGCCTTTGGGGAGCATGTTATTGGTAAAGAAGTAGAATCTGCGATGCAAAAAGCAATTGAAGAAACAGATGCTCGTGTGAATGAATTTACCGTTGCACCCCAAATAACACCTGAATTAAATGAACTACCCTACCATGAATGGTTTATAGAGTTTGAGAAAGAACCTTCAGACCTTGCAAAGTTTATTTCAATTCTAGACCTAGAACTACAGCAACAAAATAGCTATTATTTTGACCTTATTGACGGTAAAATACTTCAAACCTTAAAGATAACAAGCATCAAAGAAGGTGGGTTTCATGAGTATATGAAATCCATCGGTAAATTGGGCGGACAGAATAAAGTACAGCGCTTATCTAACGATCGTAACGTGGCAAACGAGTTAAATACGCTTAAACGCTAGGTTACTATAAAGTTTTCATTTGGATAAGAATTATAAATCTGAATAATAAATCGTAGTTTTACAAGAATTTTTCAATACATGAGCAAGACAACAAATACCACTAGAGCGCAAGAATCTACGAATGCTATTGAGCGTTTGTATATTACCATGCGTCATTTATTCAATCGTGGTTTTTATAAACCTATGGGTGTTTCTGGAGAAACGCTTCGTAATGCATTACTTCAGTTAAGACCAGAAATTTATGGAACAATTGCTGAGGAAAAAGGAGAATTGAGTGGTTTAATATATGTTTTAGAACGTTTACCAGAAGGAATAGAACAGTGTAGATTTATTAACCTTACCTCTGATGAAGGATATGGTAAATCGCATTTTGAAGCCATTGTTCCTCCAAAAAGAAGACGTAATTGTTATCGTATCGATGACGAACAAATGAACATCGAGATTACTAGAGGTAGGTCTGATATCTATGATATACTAACGCATTTAACCTTCTTATTCATAGAATCTCATAAAATTGCAACCCGCGTAATTATTGAAGATACCGGGAATACAATTCGTGATTGGGGAAAATTAGAAAATGCGATAAGCAAATCAAAACTTACCCAAGCAGAACGAGAAATTGCTATAATTCATACGGCAAATATTCTTGGACGCTCTTTTGCAGAAATCATCGAAGTTTATGAGAAATTTGCAACTAAGAAGAATCCAGATCGTTTTCTAAAGATTATTTACTGGCTAGGAAAATTAGCCATTGAAGAAGAATTAACAGGAGACAAACGTGCTATAACCTTTACGCCTCTATTGAGAGAGCGACTAGGACACCACATTCACGGAGAACGTTGGTCAGATGCTATAAAAGAAACCTTAAATACAGCTGGTTTATTAGATAGGCCCATCCATATTATAAGTGCCAACATGCACAGTGTGATGAATTCTTTATTTGCTAGAAAAGCATTGAAAAAAGAATTCCCTAATGATGATTCTTTAGAAATTTATGAGAAACTAAGTTCATCTGAAAACGCAGAACTAAGAAACAAAGTAACTGCCGTTGCCATTAAGAATGGAATGATCGCTATTGATGATGTTTCGGGTACTAATATAGACGTTCAGATATTTGATACCGCCAAATTTACGGATGATGTCTGCAGCTACTCTTTCGAAAAAGACCTCCCAAGTGAGAAAAAACCTATTATATTTGTAATGGATTACGCTTTTGGAGAACAAGCTTACGAAACTATAGATGAACTATTAAAACCTTATAAGGTTAAGAAAAATCAGCCTGTTTTTATAGATGTTCACTCTATTTCCATTATGGGAAAGGCCGGAATATTAGAAGGCGGAAAAGGTGATTTAATGATACCAACAGCGCATGTATTTGAAGGAACAGCAGATAATTATCCTTTTAAAAATGAATTAACTGCCGACGATTTCAAGGGCAATGGATTGAAGGTTTTAGAGGGGGCTATGATTACCGTTTTAGGAACTTCGTTGCAGAATAAAGATATCTTGAAATTTTTCCACGCCTCTACCTGGAACGTTATTGGGTTAGAAATGGAAGGTGTACATTATCAAAAAGCAATACAATCTGCTTCAAAAGTACGTAAAAGTATACGTGAAGATGTAAAAGTTCGTTATGCATATTATGCCTCTGACAACCCATTAGAAACAGGGAGCACTCTAGCTTCTGGCGGATTAGGTACCACGGGAGTAAAACCAACCTATTTAATTACTGATAAAATTTTAGAACAAATATTTAAGTCATAAGTAAGCATGAACAACCAAACACCACAACAACCTTCTTCAAATTCTGATGAAGTAGACTTAGGGCAATTATTCCATTTAATTGGAAATGGTATTAAGAAACTTTTCCGATTTATTGGTGATATTTTTAAAGGGATTTTTGGCGCAATCATAATTTTCTTACAATTCATACAAAAACACTTTATCAAATTTGCTATTGTTGCTGTTATCGGAATAGCAATCGGAGTCTATCTTGATGTTAATAAAGAACCTGCTTACCTTTCTACCATGGTTGTAGAACCCAACTTTAATAGTGTCCAACAACTCTATAATAATATTAATTTTTATAATGAATTAGCCAAATCAGAAGATTCTATTGCCTTAGCGGAAGCATTAGATATTACCCTAAAAGAAGCCAGTTCTATAAAAAAATTCACTGTGGAGTCCTATTCTGATGAGAATCAGAAAGTTCAATTGTTTGATAAATTTGTAAAAAGTTTAGATACTACCACACAAAAAGCGATAGATATGGAAGCATATCTTAAAAATTTTAATTCATTAGATGCGCGGTTTCATACCATTGCTCTGATAGCCACGAACAATGGTGTTGGAAAAAAAATTCAAGACGCAATTATCAATTCAATTTCAAGGAATGATTATTTCAATTTACAGAAGGACATCAGTGATATCAACATCAAACTACAGGACAGTATATACGGCAAGCAAATCACTGAAATAGACTCTTTACAGCTTTTATACAAAAGAGTTATGCTCAAAGAAGCAGATAAACCTATGCAAGGCACCAACATAAGTCTTGGAGAAGGTGGAAGTAAAGACAATAAAGAACTTTCGTTAATTAATAAAATGGAGGAACTTAAAGAAAGCCTTGTCTTATTAAATGAAGAGAAAGCCAATAAATCTAGTATATTAAATGTGATCTCTGCATTCCCGAGAAAAGGAGTTGAAATTAAAGGAATCTGGAATAGCTATAAGTTTTTAGTTCCTACAATTCTATTAGGGTTAGCGCTATTTATATTAGGCTTATTATCACTGAATAAATATCTAAAAAATTATACTAAACATTAATCCATGAATATTCTTATTACAGGAGGAGCTGGTTTTATTGGCTCACACGTTATCCGAAGAATGGTCCAAAATTATCCAAATTATAACATCTATAATTTAGATGCATTGACATATGCTGGTAATTTAGAGAACTTAAAAGATATTGAACATTCAGAAAATTATACATTTTTAAAAGGAGATATTACAGATGCTCCTTTTATAGATGCAATCTTCAATAAATATAAGTTTGACCGAGTAATCCACCTTGCTGCAGAATCACATGTGGATAGATCTATTACAGATCCTCTTTCCTTTGTGAAAACAAATGTGATAGGAACAGTAAATTTATTAAACGCATCTAAAGAACTATGGAAAGAAAATCTAGAAGGAAAACTTTTTTACCATGTTAGTACAGATGAAGTTTATGGTTCTTTAGGAGCAACGGGCTTATTTACGGAAACAACATCTTATGATCCAAATTCACCCTATTCCGCATCCAAAGCAAGTTCTGACCACTTTGTACGTGCTTATGGTGAAACTTATAATTTGCCTTTTATAATTTCTAATTGTTCCAATAATTATGGACCAAATCATTTTCCTGAGAAATTAATTCCACTTTTTATTAATAATATAATTAATAAAAAAAGTTTACCGGTTTATGGAGATGGCAATTATACTAGAGACTGGCTCTATGTTGAGGACCATGCTATAGCAATAGATTTAGCCTTTCATGAAGGAAAAAATCATGAAACCTATAATATTGGAGGGTTTAATGAGTGGAAAAATTTGGATTTAGTCAAACTGCTATGCAAATTAATGGATACTAAATTGAAGCGTCCTGCTGGAGATAGTGAAAAATTAATCACTTATGTTAAAGATAGACCAGGTCATGATTTACGCTACGCTATTGACGCTACCAAAATAAATAAAGAATTAGGTTGGAAACCATCAGTCACTTTTGAAGAAGGTTTATCTAAAACCATAGATTGGTTTTTGAATAACAGAGATTGGCTTGAAAATGTTACTAGTGGTTCTTACAAAAACTATTACATGAATATGTATCAAGAATAAAAGTCACAAAAAACTCATTAAAATGAAAGGAATAATTTTAGCAGGAGGTTCTGGTACACGTTTACACCCATTAACTTTATCCGTAAGTAAGCAATTGATGCCTATTTATGATAAGCCAATGATTTATTACCCGTTGTCTACCCTGATTTACGCTGGAATAAATGAAATATTAATCATTTCAACCCCTAAAGATCTTCCATTGTTTGAGGACTTATTAGGCGATGGAACTAAATACGGTTGTAGATTTGAATATGCTGTCCAAGATGCCCCTAACGGCTTAGCTGAGGCTTTCATCATAGGAGAAGAATTCATTGGAACTGATAAAGTTGCATTAATTCTAGGAGATAATATATTTTATGGTTCTGGATTAGCCAAATTATTACAATCAAATAATGACCCTGACGGTGGTCTTATCTATGCCTATAGAGTGCATGATCCAGAACGTTACGGAGTGGTAGAGTTCAATGAAGAAGGTAAAGCAATTAGTATTGAAGAAAAACCATTAGAACCTAAATCAAATTATGCGGTTCCAGGAATCTATTTTTATGACAATGAGGTTGTAAATATTGCAAAGAACATAGCTCCTAGTCACCGAGGTGAATTAGAAATTACAGATATCAATAAAGTGTATTTAGAAAAAAACAAATTAAATGTTAGTATTTTGGATAGAGGAACAGCTTGGCTAGATACAGGTACCTTCCAGTCTTTAATGCAAGCATCTCAATTTGTTGAAGTTATTGAAGAACGTCAAGGCTTAAAAATTGGAACCATTGAGGGCGCAGCCTATGAAATGGGGTTCATAAACAAAAAGCAATTGATAAAACTTGCAGAACCCCTAATGAAAAGTGGGTACGGAAAAAATCTTCTAGGCATACTAAAAAGTAAATAATGCAAGTAAAAGAAACCTATTTAAAAGGCTGTTTCGTAATAGAACCAAAGAAATTTGAGGATGATCGCGGTTACTTTTTTGAGAGCTTCAACGAAGAAAAATTTAATGAGTTAACTGAAACCGAAACAAAATTTGTGCAAGACAATCAATCATACTCAACAAGAGGCGTCATAAGAGCTATTCACTACCAAAAAGGGATATATGCTCAAGCAAAATTAGTTCGTGTATTAAAAGGCACCGTATTAGACATTGCAGTAGATCTTAGAAGAGACTCTTCGACATTTGGCAAGCATTATGCTATTGAGCTTTCTGAGAAAAATAATAAACAATTATATATTCCGAGAGGATTTGGTCACGGATTCTCTGTATTAAGTGATACTGCAGTATTTTTCTATAAATGCGATAATTTCTATAATGCGGCGTCCGAAGGTGGAATTATATATAACGATGAGGAATTAAATATAGATTGGAAGGTTGAGGATAAGTATTTAAAAGTGTCGTCAAAAGATTTAATCCTACCAAAATTTAACAACGCTAAATTGTAATGAAAAACTTCAAAAACATTTTAGTGACAGGTGCCAATGGGCAATTGGCGCGTTGCCTAAAAGATGCTTCCAGAGATTATCCTAACTATAACTTTTTCTTTAAAACTTCAAAGGAATTAGATATTACAAATGAAAAAGAAATTCAGACGTTATTTACTGAATTAAATTTTGACTATTGTATTAATTGTGCTGCTTATACAGCGGTAGACAAGGCTGAAGATGACAAGGAAAATGCTTTCTTGGTGAACGCAGAAGGCGTAAAATTTTTAGCCAAAGCCTGTAAAAGTTTTGAAACCGTTTTAATTCATATTTCAACAGATTTTGTTTTTGATGGAACAAAAAATAGCCCATATACAGAGAATGACATAACAAACCCAATAAATGTATATGGTGCATCAAAATTAAAAGGGGAAGAATATATCAAAAATATATTAGAAAATTATTTCATTATACGAACTTCTTGGGTTTATTCAGAGTTTGGAAATAATTTCGTAAAAACAATGCTCAAATTAGGCAAGGACAGGAATAACCTAAGTGTAGTTGACGACCAAATAGGTTCTCCTACTTTTGCAGAAGATTTGGCAAGATTAATACTGGAAATTATAGATTCTAATTCACTTGAATACGGAATTCATAATTTTAGTAATGATGGAGAAATAAGTTGGTATGAGTTCGCCCAAGAGATATTTCAGGAAAGTAAAATAAGTATTGAATTAAAGCCATTAAAATCTAGCGAATATCCAACCAAAGCAAAACGTCCAAAATATAGCGTTCTAAGCAAATTAAAAATTAGAAATGCTCTGTCCACAGAAATACCATTATGGAAAAATAGTTTAAAAAAATGCTTAGTATCTTTAGAGCAAGATATAGCTAATAAGAATAGCTAAAAAAAGCTATACTATTTAGCATGAAAAAAGCGAAATTTAGTAATATTGGAAAAGATAAAAAAGTCGTACTTAAAAATGCTGGCTTTTTAACAATAATGCAAGCGACTAATCATTTGTTGCCATTAATGGTTTTACCTTATTTATCTAGAATTTTAGGTCCAGAAAAATTCGGAGTTATTTTTTTCGCTCAAATTTTTATAAATTATTTTATGATATTATCAGACTATGGTTTTAACTTTATTGGAGTTAGGCAAATAGCCCAAAATAGAGGAAACAAAAAGGAATTAAATAATATAGTTTCTTCTATTTATAATTTAAGAGTGCTATTTGGAATCATAGGATTTGTAATTTTATATATTGTAGTAAGCTCATTCTCTAGATTTCAAGAAGATAAAATGATTTATTTCTATACATACGGGATGGTTATAGGAAACATTTTATTACCTACTTGGTTTTTTCAAGGAATTGAAAAAATGAAGTATATAACTATTTTGAATTTTATATCAAAACTAGGTTTCACAATATCCATTTTCTTTCTAATTAATACCCAACAAGATTATATTTACGTACCATTATTAAATTCAGTAGGGTACATTTTATCCGGAATAATTGGAATCGGACTGTTATATAAAAAGTATAATATTTCTATTTTTTTAGTTAAATGGAATAGAATAAAAGACCAATTAAAAAATGGTTTTAGTGTTTTTGTTTCTAATTTAAGTATAACCGCATACACTAGTACAAATGCTTTTATTTTAGGAAATATGGTTAGTAATGATATAATGGGGTACTACGGAGGAGCAGAAAAAATAATTCAACCTTTTAAATTTTTATTTTCCCCGATATACAATGCAACATATCCATATTTTTCGGGTCTTGTTGTTAAAAATAAAAGTAAGGCCTTAAAAGAGATGAAATGGGGTGTTTTTAGCTCTTTAATTATAGGCACGATACTATTTGTTTTAATCCTTACTTTTTCTGAGGAAATTATAACATTAGTTTTAGGTAAGGAATTCTTAAGTGGATTAGATATCTTTTATGTTTTTTCAATTCTTATTTTGATTACGCCAGTATCTTACTTTTTGTTTAATGTAGTTTTCCTTTCACTTTCCTTAGAAAAATATTCGATGAAAATTTATTTATTTGGAGGTATATTTAACATATTCATTCTCTTAGGTTTAATTTATTTTATGGGATCTCCTGCAATTGCTGCAGCCTTATCAAATGTGTTAACCCAAGTGTTAAATTTGGTTTTAGCATCAATCGTTTTAATAAATTATTTAAAAAAAGAATAAATAAAAATGAGGAATAACATTTATGTATTACACGAAAGGGGTACAGTCTCACATTTTATAGGGCTAGAGTATTATGCTTCGACAGTAAATGCTGATGTTCAATTTAGAGAATTTTCAATAACTAGATTTCTATTGAAAAGTATATTTAGATTAGATTATAATTTATTTATAAAACAAATAAAAAATATTATTTTTTTAATCAGTCTTTCTTTTACAAGTAAAAGAACGGTAATTGTGGGCATTGCTCCGCTCGATTGGAGAATGGTTTTTTTAAGATTTTTATTAAAAGGCCATAGAGTTTTTTATTTCACATCATGGTCAGATTGGAGTGGGAAATATTACCCAAAAAAGAAACTCAACTCATGTCATTTTATAAGGAAAACTTGGAGAAAGTTTTTGGAAGAGGATATTACAGGAGTTTTTTCAGTAACAAATACAGGTTTAAAAAGCCTAACAAAGCATTATAAAATAAAAGTATCAACAAGTGTTGTGTACCATTCTTACAAGAAATTAGAAACCCATGCTATACCAACAGAATTTTCCGATAAGATAAAACTAATTTATGTTGGTCGGTTGGTTAAAGAAAAAGGAATAAAAGAATTAATTGAATTAATAAAAAAACTAGATCCAACAAAATTTAGTTTAACAATTGTTGGTGCAGGAGAATTGAAGCCACTAGTTGAAAAGAATGCTAAAGAAATTAGCAATATAGAATACAAAGGCTTTATATCTTCTAAAAAAGACCTTTGGAAATTGTTTCACGCTCACGATGTACAATTACTCTTTTCTCGAAAATCTGATAGGTGGGAAGAACTCTTTGGGATGGTTATTATTGAAGCAATGGCAAATGGCGTTATTACTATCTCTACAAATCACTCTGGTCCAAAAGAGATAATTGACCACAATATAAACGGTTTTATTATTCCAGACGACAGCTCACTAATAGAAAACACAAAAGAGATTCTGGAAAATAAATTATCAAACTTAGAATATTTAAAAGAACAAGCTGAAATAAAGGCTGTTAAGTATTCTGCGAAGAATATATCTTTTAAATGGAAAAGCTTATTAAATGAATAGTCTTAAAGTTAATATAATACTAGTTAATTATAATACAGTACCCGATACTATTGAGTGTTTGGAAAGCATATTAAAACAAGACTATAAAAACTACCAAGTGTTCCTTATTGATAACTCTAGTAAAGAAAAAACTATTGAGGAATTAGAGAGTTGGTGCAAAGGGGATTACATGGAAAATATTGAAACTAATTTTCCGGAATATGTTTACCCCTTAAAAACAGGCTCAATACCATTTATCTCTATTACTGAGAATGAGTTGGTAGGAAATAAAAAGTGTGAAGAAAAAATAATTCTTGTAAAAGCAAATAAAAATGATGGATTTGCTGCCGCTAATAACATTGCTCTAAATCATTTAAACCGTAATAGCATAGAGGAACATATTTGTTGGTTACTTAATAACGACACTGTAATAAGCCCTTACTCGATAGGTTCTTTAGTAGATTTTTATTTTCTTAAAGAAAAACCGGGAATTATAGGGACTTCCTTAATGGAATATAGTGATAAAACTAAAATACAGGCTATTGGGGGATTATATAATTCAATTTCATCTAAACTTAGAGTTCCAATAGATGCAGAGGAATTTTATGCCTCTAAACAGATTAAATACCCTAACGGAGCATCTATGATAGTTTCAAAGGAATATTTAAATATAGTTGGCAGTATAAGTGAGGAATATTTTCTTTATTTCGAAGAATTAGATTGGATTCTTAAAGGGAGAATGAAAGGTTTTTCTCCGGCATTTTTAGTTCAAGAATTAGTTTATCATAAAGGCGGAGCATCTACAGGAAAAAATAGTGAATTAGCTGATTATTACTATTTAAGGGGTAGATTATTGGTAACCTTGAAATTTTTTAAAAAATATAGTTTAATTGTATTTGCTATTTCCTTGATAATGTTTCCATTGAATAGAATTTTAATAGGCCAAATAGCTAGAATAAAAATTTTGTTTAAAGTTTTTGCTGATTTATTCGGTTGGCTAAAAGGAAATGAATTAAGAAAGTTTAGAGGTTAATATGAATAAAAGCACAAAAGTTTATGGTAGCAGTTTTTATTAAGAATATATTCAAAATTAATTTTAAAACTTTAATTATTAATTTTAAGTACTTACCGTTTACGCAGGCTATTTATTTGCCAATTTTTGTTAGTAGAAAATGCAATTTGCTAGTCTTAAAAGGTGAAATTAAAATAGAAGGAAAGATAAGCCCCGGCTTGGTACAAATTGGTTATGGTAAAATTGGAATTTTTGACAAAAGATACTCTAGAAGTGTTTTAGAAATAAAAGGGAAAATTACATTTAAAGGCAAGGCAAGAATTGGACAAGGTAGCAAGCTATCAGTTGGCTCTAAAGGGCATATGATTCTGGGAAATAATTTACTCGTAACGGCAGAATCTTCAATTGTAAGTCATAAAAAAATTAGCATTGGAGACGATGTCTTAATTTCATGGGATGTTTTAATTATGGATACTGATTTTCATAGTATTTACACAGAGAATGGAGAAAAAATAAATCCCAATAAAGACATTGTTATTGGTGATAGGGTATGGATTGGCTGTCGTTGTTTAATTTTGAAAGGGTCAGAAATTCCAAATAAAAGTGTAATAGCTGCAAATACAGTCTATTCCACTAATAAATTGAAAGAAAATAATTCAATTATAGGAGGAATACCAGTAAGAGTTATTAAAGAAAGAGTAACTTGGGAAATATAAATTCCAAAAAAATAAATTAAGTTTTATAATCCGTAGCTCAAAATGAAAATAGGAATTGATGCAAAGTGGTTTTTTGATGGGCCTCCAAGTGGTAGAGTTGTGGTGAAAAATATTGTCAAAGAACTGTTAACCTATAACAAAAAAGATGAGTTTTATCTTTTTCTAAATAAATCAGATAAAAATAAACCTTTCCCATTTTTAGATAATAATGTTACACTGATTTACATTAAAAACATTAATAATGCACTTAGCAATGTTTTTTTACTTCCTCAATATTCAAGAAAACTAAAATTGGATGTAATTCTATACCAAAATTTTTCCGCTGTTTTAACTAGAAGTAAGAGTATTAATTATATACATGACGTATTATTCTTAGATTTTCCAGAATATTATACTCTCAAAGAAAGAATATATCTATGGCCAATAAAGTATCTTTCAAAATTTTCGAACCATATTATTACTATTTCAGAGAGTGAAAAAAAAAGAATTATAAGACATAACTTCATGAAAAAAGAGGCTATCTCTGTTGTATATCATGGAATAAACAAGGATTATGAACAGACGCATTCTCAAGAAAGTATTAGAATATTTAAGGAGAAATATAATCTCCCGAAGAAATTTATTTTGTATTTCGGTAGGTTAAATTACAGAAAAAATATTTCCACATTACTTAAGTCCTTAAAAGATATAAAGGATATATCTTTGGTTATAGCAGGAAAAGCAGACCATGAAATGGCTAATTTAAAAAACGCTATTACCAAACTTAACTTAGAAGAGAGAGTCTTATTTACTGGTTATATTCAAGATGATGATGTAATTAAACTATATGCTTCAGCACATATATTTTGTTTCCCGTCTTTTGCAGAAGGGTTCGGATTACCACCATTAGAATCTATGGCTTCAGGCACCCCCGTTATTGTATCCAACACTACTTCATTACCGGAAATATGTGCTAATGCAGTTTTATACATTAACCCTAATGATGCAACGGATATTGCAAATAAAATTAACACCCTTTTACAGGACGAAAATATGTATTTAAAATTAGCAAACCTTGGTAAGGAGCGTGCGAAAAAATTTAGTTGGGAAACTACAGCCGAACAAATAAATAATATATTTAATATTGTAGGGTGCAATGAAGATAGATAAATTAATATCGAAAATAAAAGGAGATAGCAACTATAAAATTCAATCAGAATATTCAAATATTGAATTGTTTAAAGTGCTATATTATCGTTTTTTTCAAGTCGCGAGAGGGTCTTGGTCTAAATTGACCTTTATTAAAACAAGTGGAATATTTTTTAAAGGAAAAAACATTAAAATTAGACACTCTCAATTGTTTAGTGCAGGAAAAAATTTAATTCTAGGGGACTACGTTTTCATAGATGCCTTATCTGAGAATGGAATTACATTGGGTAATAATGTAACCATTGAA
Organism: Cellulophaga algicola DSM 14237; assembly: GCF_000186265.1. NCBI lineage: Bacteria > Pseudomonadati > Bacteroidota > Flavobacteriia > Flavobacteriales > Flavobacteriaceae > Paracellulophaga > Paracellulophaga algicola. The sequence continues at coordinate 1,811,112 of NC_014934.1, read as the reverse complement.
CGAAATTCTATTATCGTGTGTACAGGTGTTATTTCTAATAAAGGTAAAGGTATCATGATTGGAAATAATTGCGGGATAAATGCAAATACCTTTATAGGAGGTCAAGGGGGTGTTAGAATAGGAAATCACGTAATTATGGGACCAGGGGTTAAAGTGTTTTCTGAGAACCACAGATTTGATGGAATAGGCAACATAAATCAACAAGGAGAAACTAGAATAGGAGTTGAGATTAAAGATAACTGTTGGCTAGGCAGTGGAGCAATAGTTTTAGACGGAGTTACCTTAGGGAGTAAAACAGTGGTTGCAGCAGGAAGTGTAGTAACTAAAAGCTTTAACGGAAATTGTATAATTGGCGGAATACCTGCAAAAATTATAAAAAAATTATAAAAAACTTGAATTCGGTGGAGTTTATATACAAGACAATGTTTATTGTTTATCTAATTATTCAAATACAATTCAATCAAATTGAATTAGTAGTGTCAAGTTCTATTTTTTGCATATGCTCGTTATTAATAATTGGAAACAGAAATTACATTTCTAAAAACTTATTTAATATTTTATTTCTACTAATTTTTATAGTACTGTTAGGCATTTCCGTAGGCTTAATAAACGATTCCTCCTTCTATGATAAATTGAGAGATATTTTACACTTTACTAAGCCAATAATTTTAATTATGGCTGGATACCTATTTAGTCTGAAAATTAATGACAATAAATTTATATTGAAAACTATATTAATAGTCGCCTTTATTATTTCAATCAAACACCTAATAACACTAGCCTCACTAAATTTAAAAGTAATAGATATTGGTCAAATAAGACAAAACGGAGGTGATGCTAGCTTTATAGAACTCTTCGCATTAATATTATTAATATTTAGAAAAAGATTTAATTTGTTGAATGTAATAAGCTCTAATAAAATAAACAATATTTTTATTATAGTTATTTTAACATCCTCTTTATTTTATTTTTCTAGGACAATGATCTTGGGTTTTTTTACATTTTATGTTTCTATTTTAGGATATACAAAGTTTTCTAAAAAAGCTATCAAATATTCAAGTATAACAGCAATAACCCTAATAATTTTATATATAATTTTATCATCTATAAAATTAGACCCTACAAGTTCACCTGCACAAAGCTTATTATTTAAGATTAGAAATGCACCATCTGAAGTATTTGAATCACCAAAAAAATATAGTCCAAATAATCATAAAGAAATTTATGAACATTGGAGAGCTTATGAAGCATCAAATGCGTTAAATCAGATGAGTGGTAATCCCATGAATTATTTAATAGGAAAGGGTTTTGGCTCCTTGATTGATTTAAAATTTATGGCTCCAATTGGGGGTCTTAATGGTCTTCGCTATATACCACACTTGCATAATGGTTATATATATATATTTTTTAAAACTGGTTGTCTCGGATTGCTAATATACCTCTTGGTACTTTATAGCTTATATAAAAAAGTTTATGACAATTTTAAGGATAAGCATAAAGTTATTTACTCAAGAATTATTTCTGGATTTGCCCTTTATTTTTTTTTTACAACATTAATAATTACCGGAATATATAACCTTAAAGAGGCATCGGTAATATTTTTAGGCATATTTTTATACTTCGCTCATAAATCTAGTACAAACAAAAAAATATATTATGATATTTAATAAAAGTTTAAATGCTATTAAATATATTAATTTAACTCAGAAATATGTTTTAATTCTTTCATTAATTGGTTTATTATTACCAGAAAACATTAGTAGTTTTATTCTAATTTTATTTGTATTTTTTTCTTTAATTAAAATAATTATTGAAAATAAAATTAATTATAAATTAAACAAAATTTATTATATATATTTAGGATTCTTCGCAATATTTATATTAAGCTGTTTTTTTTCAAATGAGACTCAGATAGCTTTCAGATCACTTCAAAAAAATATTGTGTGGCTCGTACTTCCAATATTATTTTCATTATCGGTAAGTTTAAATGAGAGAGAAAAATTTTATATTTTATTAAAATTTGCCCTCATTAGCCAAGCATATGCAATTTTTATATTTTTATCTGCTTGCTATAAATTTTATAATGGAGGAGAAATAAACGTTTTCTTTTATGATGATTTAACAACCATTATAAATTTTCACCCAGTTTACTTTTCCTTATATCTCCTTTTTTCATTGTCAACTATAATTGTAGGGTATCAAAAAAATGTATTTAAATGTTCAATATACCTAATTCTACTACTATTTATTTTTGATAGTTTTTTATTAATACTGCTTTCTTCAAAAAATATTTTATTAATATTCTTTATTTTGTCAATATTTTTTGTTTTTAAACATTACAATAATCGCAATTGGTTTGTAATTACATTTATCCTATTAATATTTATGTTTAAATCCTCCATAACTGGACAAAGATTTCAAGATTCAATTTTCTCTAAATGGGAACTTCTTTCTAAAAACACTTATTCTTATGATGATGAATTTACAGGAGTAACATTGAGGTTAATTACATGGAAGCTAGTTATATCTAGTATGAATCATGAGGATTATATACTTGGAATTGGCTCAGGTGACAGCCAAAATTTTATAGACAACACCTACAAAAAATATAAAATGGATGGAGCAGGATACCTTGGATATAATATGCATAATCAATTTTTAGAATATTTTCTCAGGTTTGGAATTGTTGGAATCTCTCTTTACAGTGTTATATTATTTGTATCTTTTAAAAAAGCGATTGAAGACAGGAATTTTTTATATTTAATATTTTTATTTTCATTTTCATCCCTATCACTTACCGAATCTAACTTACAAGTTCACCGAGGCTTGGTTTATTTTGTATTGTTTAATTCGCTTTTTTATTTTTCAAATACACCTAAGAAAATTTCAATCTAATTTTTACAAAATCATGAGTTCTAAAGAAAGAGTAGCAATTATAGGTACTGTCGGAATACCTGCTAAATATGGGGGGTTTGAAACTTTGGCAAATTATCTTGTTGATGAATTACATACTAGATTCAATTTTACTGTCTATTGCAGTAAGTACAATTATGATAATAAAGTGAAGAGTTATAATAACGCAAAACTTATATATCTCCCTTTAAATGCTAACGGAAAGTCTAGTATCGTTTACGACGCCATATCAATACTTCACTCATTATTTTATTCTGATACATTACTAATTCTAGGAGTTAGTGGAGCATTTATGATACCTTTTGTTAGAATATTCTCTAATAAAAAAATCATAACAAATATTGATGGTTTAGAATGGAAAAGAAACAAATGGGGACGACTAGCAAAAAAATATCTGAAATGGCAAGAAAGTATAGCTGTCAAATACAGCCATAATGTTATCGTAGATAATCAAGGAATTAGAGAGCACGTTAAATTGAACTATAATAAAAAAAGCACATTAATTACATATGGCTCAAATCATGCTTTTTTTGAAATATTGATGCCCGAAACTATTATAAAATATGAACTTCCTAAAGAATATGCTTTTAAAGTTTGCCGAATTGAACCTGAAAATAACATTGAATTAATATTAGCAACATTTTCAAAGTGTAATAAGAATATAGTGATTATAGGTAACTGGAATTCTAGTAGATATGGAGAAAAACTGAAATTGAAATATTCTCCATTTGATAATATATGGATTCTAGATCCAATATATGATCAGAAAATATTAAATCAAATTAGAAGTAATTGCACTATTTATATTCACGGACATAGTGCTGGAGGAACTAACCCATCTTTGGTAGAAGCAATGTATTTGGGTCTTCCAATAATAGCATTTAATGTTAATTATAATAAGTTTACAATGAATAATTTAAGTTATTACTTTTCAAATGAAGATGATCTTTTGAAGATCTTAAATAAGTTAGAAAAAGAAAAATTGAAACTTATAGGAATTGACTTGAAAACTTTTGCAGAATCTAATTATACATGGAGTAAAATTGCGAATGAGTATTCAAAATTGTTTTAGTTTTATATTGAGTAAGAATATTTTCACTATAAAGCTTTACATTTGAATTATAAATAAATTAATTTGTACTTCTTAGAATCAGCCATTGTATTATTTATAGGAGCTTTTCTTCTTACTTACTTAACAATTCCAAAAATTATTGCAGTTGTTGAGTATAAAAGATTAATGGACGATCCTAACCATAGAAGTTCTCACAAAGGTAGAACTCCAACATTGGGTGGTGTTGCGTTTTTCTACACTCTAATTTTTGCTTTATTCTTCATAAAAAATTGGAATGACTATGACGAAGGAATGTTTATTATTCCTGGACTCACCATTCTCTTTATTGTTGGTCTAAAAGATGATCTGGTGGTGTTAGGACCACTTTCGAAATTAATAGCTCAAGGACTTGCCGTCTCTTTTGTATTGGCTAACGAAGGCTTTATCATACACTCTTTAAATGGTTTTCTAAACATAAATGAAATCCCATATTTCTTATATTTAATAATTGGTGGTTTTATGATGATAACCATCATCAACTCATATAACCTTATTGACGGTATTGATGGTTTAGCCTCTATCGTTGGCATTGTTATACTAGTAATTTATACTACCATTTTCTATTTATCAGGTGAACATTATTACGCTTTAATTGGCTTAACCCTAAATGCATGCTTAATGGCCTTCTTTGGGTATAACATATCTGGAGACCGGAAAATTTTCATGGGAGATACAGGCTCCCTTATCGTTGGATTTATTATAAGTGTTTTAACTTTAAAATTTCTTTCTCTTACTCCTCAAGATTATACAGAGTTACCATTTCTTCTAGAAAATGCACCATTGATCGCAATCTCCATATTAATAGTACCGCTTTTTGATACGGCGAGAGTGTTTGCCATTCGATTAGCGAATAAAAGAGGACCTTTTTCTCCAGACAGGAATCATACGCATCATGTTCTAATAGATTATTGGAATTTAAGTCATAAACAAGCTAGTTTTCTTATTGGTTGTTTCAATTTAATTTTTGTAATGCTTTTTATTGTTTTAGGAAGTACTGCTAAAAATATAGGCATGGTGTTAATGCTAGTTAGCGTAGTCTTAATTTTAGGCTATGTATTTTTTAGATACAACTATAACTTTTCTACGTTAAAGCAGAAAATAAAAATTAAGAAAAAAGTAAGTCACCTCAAAACTAAGATAGAGAACTCTAAAAAGAAAAAAGAAAATCCAAATCCATGAAAAGAGTACTAATTACAGGAGCAGCAGGATTTTTAGGATCTCATTTATGTGATCGCTTTATAAAAGACGGTTATTATGTTATTGGCATGGATAATCTAATTACTGGTGACTTAAAAAATATAGAACACCTGTTTCACTTAAAACAATTTGAATTCCATCATCATGATGTGTGCAACTTTGTACATGTTAGCGGTGAACTAGACTATATATTACATTTTGCATCTCCTGCAAGCCCTATTGATTATTTAAAGATTCCTATTCAGACACTTAAAGTAAGTTCTGTAGGAACCCTTAATCTTCTGGGGTTGGCTAAAAAGAAAAATGCAAGAATATTAGTCGCCTCTACCTCTGAAATATATGGCGACCCGCTAGTACACCCTCAAAATGAAGAGTATTATGGCAATGTTAGCTCCATTGGTCCACGTGGCGTATATGATGAAGCAAAACGCTTTATGGAGTCCCTTACCATGGCCTATCACAGGTATCATGGCGTAGACACCCGAATTGTGCGTATTTTTAATACTTACGGCCCTAGAATGCGACTAAATGATGGCCGTGTAGTTCCTGCTTTTATGGGGCAAGCACTTCGTGGTGAAGATATCACCGTATTCGGAGATGGTTCTCAAACACGTTCCTTCTGCTATATAGATGATCAAGTAGAAGGTATTTATCGGCTGCTAATGAGTGATTATAGCAATCCTATCAATATTGGAAATCCGCATGAAACGACTATTTTAGAGTTCGCACAAGAAATCATTAAGCTTACCGGTACGCAGCAAAAAATTATTTTTGAACCATTACCGCAAGATGATCCTTTACAGAGACAACCAGATATCACTAAAGCAAAAGAAATTCTAGGATGGGAGCCTAAGATAGACCGTACGGAAGGCCTGAAAATAGTTTACGATTATTTTAAATCATTATCTCCTGAAGAACTTCAGAAAAAAGAACATAGGAATTTCACAAGTAAAGCGTAGCCCGTAGTATTTATCATTTAAAATAACTGGTATTATTCAACTCCAATAGGTATTTTTGCCCAAACCTTCTAGTAGTATGAACATTCTTATTCTTGGAGCAGGCGGTCGTGAACATACCCTTGCATGGAAATTAAAACAAAGTCCAAAATTATCTAATCTTTTTGTAGCACCTGGTAATGCAGGTACTGCAGCTATTGCTACAAACCTCAACATTGGCGTCAATGATTTTGAAGCTATTAAAACGGCTGTTCTTACCGAAAAGATAGAGATGGTCATTGTAGGCCCTGAAGATCCATTAGTAAATGGGGTTCATGATTTCTTTTTAAATGACAATGCTTTAAAAAATATTCCCGTTATAGGCCCGCAAAAAGCAGCGGCAACACTGGAAGGAAGTAAAGATTTTGCTAAAGAGTTTATGATGCGTCATAACATCCCTACGGCTGCTTATGAAAGTTTTACGGCTGAAACTCTTGAAAAAGGATATACTTTTTTAGAAAGTTTAAAACCACCTTATGTTTTAAAAGCAGACGGATTAGCCGCTGGTAAAGGTGTTGTAATATTAAAAGATTTACAGGAAGCTAAAGATGAACTTAAAGCCATGCTGGTAGACGCCAAATTTGGTACTGCCAGTACTACTGTTGTTATAGAAGAGTTCTTAGACGGTATAGAATTAAGCGTTTTTGTATTAACGGATGGTAAGAACTACAAAGTATTACCTACCGCAAAAGATTATAAACGTATAGGAGAAGGAGACACTGGACTTAATACGGGTGGTATGGGCGCTATTTCGCCTGTTCCTTTTGCGAGTGATGCCTTCATGGATAAAATACACACCCAAGTTGTTATCCCTACCGTAGAAGGTCTTAAAAAGGATAATTTACCTTATAAAGGATTTATATTTATTGGGCTGATTAAGGTTGATGATAATCCTAAAGTTATTGAATATAATGTTCGTTTAGGCGATCCAGAAACTGAAGTAGTTATCCCTCGTTTAAAAAATGATTTAGTAGACGTTTTACAAGCAGTTGCCAATCAAACATTAAATGAGATAGATTTACAGGTAGATGAACGTACTGCGACAACAGTTATGGCTGTTTCTGGGGGCTATCCTGAGGCTTACGAAAAAGGTAAAGAAATTACTGGTTTTAATTTGATTAAAGATGCCACTGTGTTTCATGCAGGTACAACTTTAGTAGATGGAAAAGTGGTTACTTCAGGTGGACGCGTATTAGCGGTTACTGCTTTTGGGTCCGATTTTAAAGAAGCTTTAAAAATCGCGTACCAAAATATAGAAAAATTGAAGTTTGAAAAGATGAATTATAGAAAAGATCTAGGTTTTGATCTATAGTCAAAAACAATTATAACATAAAAAAAGCCCTTTTACAAGGGCTTTTTTAGTTCTTACAAGAAAGAATGTCCAGAAACATCTTTACGTTCTTCTCCAGAATCGTTATATTTTTTCAATTGTAACATCCAATATACAAAGGCTACAGCGCCAATAATCATGAAAATCCAATTCAAGGTACTAGCACCCCACCAGCTATGCATAAAACGCAACGCATCAAGAGGTATAAACAATACATTTACAAATAAATCTTCAATCGCTCTAAAAAATGATTCCATCTTAATTATATTTACCATGCAAAAATATAAAAACCTAAGATGATTTCAAGCATTTTTGGAAAAACAAAACCAATAAATTATATCTTAATACTTTCATTTCTGTTTGTATTCTATTGGTTTACCGTTTTCATCCTTTATTCTATCCCCTATAATTCTACTACTATCTTTACTCAAATAGGGGTTTTAGGGGTACTTCTGTTTATGGTTTTTATTATCAACTTCATTGTAAAACGGAATAAAATAACATCAGATCATTCATATACTATTTTATTTTTTACATTGTTAATTTTGGTTTTTCCTGAAATTTTATTGGATAACTATAGTATTGTCTGTTCCTTTTTTCTGCTTTTAGCCTTAAGAAGGCTTTTAAGTATCAAATCGCTCCAATCTATTAAAATAAAAATTTTTGATGCAAGTATGTGGATTGCTGTAGCTAGTCTATTTTATGATTGGGCAATTTTGTTCTTAATTCTAGTATACATTACGATATATCTATACAACCCAAAGAATATTAGAAACTGGATTGTACCCTTAATTGGAGTCGCTACTGTTTTTTTAATTTCTTCAGCTATTTTAATTTTAGCTCAACACCCAGATTACATCTTAAATCATTATAAATTTACGGTGAGTACCACATCAGAATATCTATTAGAATGGCGCCATAGCATTCGCTTAATAACCTATGTTTTTGCTGTACTTGTGTTAATTGTAATTACATTTATTAAACTTAGCAACTCTGGTCAAGGAAGAATTAATACTATACGTCTTATCAATATATTTTTCTTAATAGGAATTACCATTACTTTACTTAATTCTAATCATGAAATTTCTCCAATATTGATGACATTCTTTCCTGCTTCAGTTTTTATGTCTAATTATATTGAGACTATTAAAAAACCGAATATTAAAGAAATGGCCTTGATTGCGAGTATTATTATCCCTTTTATCATCTTGATGATACGGTTTATTTAAGTCAAATAGTATCTTTGCAAGAAAGCGTAATTTATGTTTAGCGAATTTGCATTCAAAATCTTCGAAGAAAGTATAGCCAAATATCATGTAAAGGATGATGTATATCAATCTTTTGAAAACCCATATCCAAAAGATGATATCTCGCACCTACTCTATCGAAAAAATTGGATAGATACGGTGCAATGGCATTATGAAGATATTATTCGTGACCCAAATATAAACCCAGATGCTGCGCTAATACTTAAGCGTAAGATAGATGCGAGTAACCAAGATAGAACAGACCTTGTGGAATATATTGACAGCTATTTCTTAAATAAATACCAATCGGTTTCAATTAAAGATACTGCTACAATTAATACAGAAAGTCCTGCCTGGGCTATTGATCGTTTATCTATTCTAGCATTGAAAATTTACCATATGAATGAAGAAGCTAATAGAACAGACGCTTCTTCTGAACATTTAAAAAAATGTAGTGATAAGCTTAACATTCTTTTAGAGCAGCGAAAAGATTTATTTACAGCTATTGATCAATTGTTAACGGACATTGAAAACGGAGAAAAATACATGAAAGTCTACAAACAGATGAAAATGTATAATGACGATGAAATGAACCCTGTTCTTCGCGGTAAGAAATAATTTTACTTTTCATATGAATCCAATCAACCATATTTTGGTCATTAGATTATCTGCTATGGGAGATGTTGCTATGACTGTCCCTGTTTTATTAGCCTTTCAAGAGCAATATCCTGAAGTTAAAATTAGCCTACTTACAAAAGCTTTTTTTAAGCCGATGTTTTCTCAATTACAGAATGTTTCCATAATTGAAGCAGATATAAAAGGAAGACATAAAGGCATGATTGGATTATACCGCCTAAGTAAAGAATTAAAAGCATTGCAGATAGATGCCGTTGCAGATTTGCATAATGTACTAAGAAGTAATATTCTTAAGCAATATTTTAAAACCAGTAAAATTCCTTTTATTCAAATTGATAAAGGAAGAGCCGAAAAAAAGGCTTTAATTGCAAAAAAGAACAAAAAATTTATAGCGCTTAAGACTACTCAGCAACGTTATGCAGATGTATTTGATAAATTAGGTTTCCCTTTAGATTTAAAAGAATCTAAACTTCTAAAAAAAGAAGCTATTAATGAAAAAACACAAAAACTTGTTAGTGCAGGAACAAAGACCTGGATTGGAATAGCACCCTTTGCTGCTTTTTCTGGGAAAATGTATCCCCTAGCGTATATGGAGAAAGTGGTATCAGAACTAAATAATGCTAACAGGTATAAAATTCTTCTTTTTGGCGGCGGCGTTAAAGAGAAAGAAATACTTTCTAAATGGGAAAATAACTATAGCAATACGCTCAATATGGCGGGCCTAATTACATTAGACGAAGAACTTGCCGTAATTTCACAGCTAGACATCATGGTAGCCATGGACAGTGGTAATGCCCATTTAGCTGCAATGTATGCAATACCCACATTAACACTGTGGGGCGTAACACACCCGTATGCAGGATTCTACCCTTTTAGACAGAAAGAGCACAATGCATTGCTTCCTGACAGAGAAAAATACCCTTTAATACCTACCTCTATTTATGGCAACAAAGTTCCCATTGGTTATGGTAAAGTTATGGAAACCATTAAACCAGAAATGGTATTAAAAAAGATTGAAGAAATTTTACATTAAGCTGTTTGCTTGTTCACCATTGCTCTAAAGAAAAATCGCAATTGTTGCATATAGCGATACCTCAAAGCAGTGGGGCTACCCTCGACCATCATAGTTCTAATTCCTATGAAAGAAGAAATAATATAGCTAGCAGCACCTTCACAATCAATATGACGATCTACAAAACCGTTAAACTTTCCTCTTTGCAATGCAGAGACTAGGTTAACTTCCCAAATTTTTAAAGTATCATTCAAATACTTCATTATCTCGGGGTTCTTACCATTAAATTCTGTAATGAAATTACTTAACACAAAGCCATAATCATTTTCATTATGTTCTGCTGTTTGCAAAGCTTCATCAATACAGGTCGATATTAAATTTAAAGGATCTTCGTGACCTTCGATAGGCTCAATCAACATGCTATACACCTTCCGGACAACTAATTGTTGTAGAATACTAATAAAAAAATCTTCCTTTGATTTAAAATGGTAATAAAAAGCTCCTTTAGAAAGACTAAGTTCTTTTAAGATTTCATCAACACTTGTATTATAATAGCCTTTTTTATAGAACAATTCTAGTCCTGTAACTTGCATTTTATGCATGGTAGCCATGCGCTTTAAACTCTTTTCCATACGATTTGGGTTTTGGGGTAAACAGACTGTAGGGTCTGTTACAAAGATATCAAGTACTCTCAATAATCTCTATAAAAGAAGGTAGATGGAGTAAATATTACGTTATACTACCAAAAATTATAGATAAATGGCTATTTTAGTATAATTACCAAACCCATTAGTCGGTTTTATCGTAGTTACATCGACAGAAAGTTTTAAAAGTTAGCTACTTTTACATTAAATGAATTACTAAAAAAATAAGGTTACCAATATTTTACCGACCAAATGTACCAATGACACCAAATAACAACAAAACAGTATTATTTGTTTTTTCACTTTCTGCTACCATTGAGGCAGAAAGGAAACCATTATTCGGGGTCAGCAAAAAGAATGTTTCCAAAGAATTTTTTCGGCTTTTAAATAAGAAAACACTTCAAATTGCAAAAAATAGTGGGGTTGATGTTGTTTGGATAGACGAAACACAACAGAAAGGTAAAACCTTTAATGAGCGCTACGCTAACGCCTACCAATCTCTATTTGACCAAGGGTATGAAAATGTTATCTCTATTGGTAACGATACCCCTAACCTTACTTCCCATCACATTACAACTGCGATTAAAACACTTTCGCACCAACAACTAGTTTTTGGCCCTTCAAAAGATGGTGGGGTATACCTTTTAGGCTATACAGAAAAGGCCTTTGATGAAAAAGTATTTAGAAATTTCTCTTGGTTAACGAGTAAGCTATCTAATGAATTAAAAGATTATGCCGTTCAAGAAGAGTTATCATTCTCAGTCTTAGAAACTTTGGAAGATATTGATTCTAAAAAAAACGCCTTAGAATTTGCATACACCAACCAGAAATCAACATTTGCAGTATATATCTTATTTCACTTAACATCTGTTAAAACGAAATATGAAAATAATACATTAGATTTTAGACCAAACATACTACTTCATAGCTTTCTTTTAAGAGGACCCCCTTCTCAATAGTTTTTCCAAAATATACAACCAGCATTAAGAAAATCAACCTAGTAAAACAACTAGGTAGTTTACTTTATGTAAATATCTTATTTATTATTTAAAAAAACTACTATGAAAATAGCACTAATAACTGTATTCCAGTTATTTGCCCTAACCGTATTTGCACAAACCAATACGTATAAGGCAATTGTGGTCGATACTGATAATCTACCAATACCTTTTGTAACCATAAATCAGACAACAACAAATAACTATACCACTAGTGATGATGATGGTAATTTTAGTTTAGCTACAACTACCACCAATTTTATAATCAACATTACATCAATTGGGTATAAAAGTCAAAAAATCACTATTACGAATGGTAATTTTCCTAAAAAAATAATCCTAGAAACCGATACCGAACAATTAAATGAAATTGTAGTTACAGCATTAGGCATAGAAAGAGAGAAACAATCATTAGTATCTGCCGTGACTACAGTGGGTCCAGAAAAATTAACCGAAGTTACTTTAACGAATGTTGTAAACAGCCTTGCAGGACAAGTTGCTGGCGTACAAATAACTAATGGTTCTTCTGGTGTAGGTTCCTCATCTCGAATTGTAATCCGTGGCGAAAACTCTTTAAGCGGCAGCAATCAGCCCCTATTTGTAGTAGATGGCGTCCCTATTAGTAACGAACAAATAACCAGTAACCTCGTAAATAATGGTGCATTACAAGAAGTAGATTTTGGTAATGGTGGGTCTGAGATTAGTCCTGATGATATTGCTTCTATATCTATATTAAAAGGAGCTGGTTCTGCAGCATTATATGGCGCAAGAGCAGCAAACGGAGTTGTAGTCATTACCACTAAAAGAGGAAAAAACAAGAAAGGGTTTGGAGTTACAACAAGTAGCTCATTAACGGTTGAAACCTTATTGACGTTACCGGAATATCAGAACGTTTATGGTGGTGGTTCTAATGGTGCTTATTCATTCCAAAATGGCGCTGGTGCAGGGGTTAATGATGGCGGATTAAGTAGTTATGGACCCAAATTAAATGAAGGTCTCTTAATTAATCAGTTTGATAGCCCGTCTGAAGATATTAACGGCAACACCGTACGTGCAGGTGATGTAATTTCAAGGACTTTTGCCGATGGTACCTATACCCCAATTACCGCAACACCATGGGTATCTAATCCCGATAATGTGCGTAATTTTTTTAAAACTGGGGTGACCAAACAAAATAATATCGCCATAAATTCTTCTGGGGAAAATGGCAGTAGCCGTTTATCCTATACTAATTTAAGAAACGAAGGTATCATACCAAATACAGATTTAGATAGAGATGGTATTTCACTAAGCGTAAATCAAATATTAAGCGATAAACTCAATGTAAATGCATTTGTCAATTATATAAATACTCGGAGTGGTAACCGTCCTAACCTAGGTTATGGCTATGAGAATCCGCTTTATGGTTTTAATTGGACCGGTAGACAAGCAAATGTAGCATCGCTAAAAGAGTACTGGCAAGCAGGCCAAACTAATGTGCAACATTTTGACATAAACTACAATTGGTTAACAAACCCCTACTTAACGGTTTTTGAGAATACCAATAGCTTCAATAAAAATAGATTTTTAGGAAACGCTTCTGCTATATATAACATAACAAATAAGCTTGATGTTACCGTGCGGGCAGGTATTGATACTTATAATGACAAGCGAGAATTTAGGCGCGCTGTAAGCACCAATGCAAACTCCGAAGGGTCTTTTAGAGAGGACAATGTGTATTTCAGAGAATTAAATACAGATATTTTAATCTCATATAAAGACATCATCAATGATGATTGGAAATACACCCTTGCAGGCGGTGCAAACCGTTTTGATCAGGACATTAAATATAGTTTTACCGAAGCCTCACAATTAGCCATACCGGATATTTATACCTTAGCAAATTCTAAATCTGCTTTGGTTGCTGAGAGTAATTTATTTACGAAAAGGATAAACAGTGTTTATGCAACAGGAAATTTGGCTTATAAAAATTCGCTTTATTTTGATTTTACCTATAGAAATGATTGGAGTAGCACATTGCCAGAAAATAGCAATTCTTTTGGATATTATTCTGCCGGGTTTAGTTATGTGGTTAGTAATATGTTTCAAATGCCAGAAGGGATATCCTTTTTAAACTTAAGGTTTAGTGCGGCTAGTGTTGGTAATGATACCGATCCTTATCAAAACAATCAAAACTTTTTACTGAACCAAAATTATGGTGCTGATTTTAGGGTAACCAATGAAAATGTTCTTAAAAATGCAAATCTAAAGCCAGAACGATTAAATGCTTTTGAAGCAGGTTTAGAGGCTTGGTTTTTAGATGGACGTTTACAAGTAGACATTGCAGGCTATCAAAATACAAGTGTCGATCAAATTATATCTAGACCTATTTCCGAAGCCAGTGGTTTTGGTAATTTTAATGTCAATGGTGGTAAAGTGCGTACGAGAGGTTTTGAAGCTTTGGTTAGCGGGACTATTATTGAAAAAGCAGATTTTCAATGGCAAAGCTCTGTAAATTTCTCTACTGCAAAAAGTATTGTAACAGAACTACCCGAAGGTGTTACTCAATTTGTTACGGGTACTGCCAACATCTTTTCAGGTGGTGGTGGCTCAAATACGGTATTCTATATTGCTCGTGAAAATGGTCGTGTTGGGGATATGTATGGAACCGGTTTCGTACAAGTAGATGGGCAAGTAGTTCATGATGCTAACGGATTCCCAATTCAAGATCCTAACCTTCGCTTATTAGGAAACTACAATGCAGATTTTCAAGTAGGGTTTAACAACAAATTCTCCTATAAAAATTTAGATTTCACCTTCTTATTTGATTGGAGACAGGGCGGAACAATTGTTTCTAGAACAAAAGCATTAGGAAGTACTTCTGGCGTTTTAAAAGAAACGCTTGAAGGTAGAGAAAACGGAATTATTGGTGCTGGGGTCGTTAATATTGGCACTGCAGACGCTCCGCAATATGCAGCAAATACCACCGTAGTTTCTGCCCAAGATTACAACAACACGTTTTTTGATCGTGGTAATGAAGCTAGTGCTTTATATGATGCTTCTTATGTAAAATTAAGACAGGTTAGCATCTATTTTAATTTCCCTGATCAATTGGTAAACGCTATTGGGTTCAACAAAATTAAACTTGGTTTAGTAGGTAGTAATTTATTACTATTTACCGAAAACCCACATTTTGATCCTGAATTAAATGCATTACAAGAACAAAGTATCACCTATGGTGTGGAAGACTTTTCATACCCCTCTACAAGAAGCTTTGGAATTAGTCTAAAAACTGAATTTTAAGAAAATGAAAAAACATATACCGCTATTTTTAGCACTAGTCATTTCTGGTACTTTTTTTACCGCATGTACAGAAGATTTTGATGAAATTAATGAAAACAATAACAATCCAGAAACGGTAAGTCCGCAATTTTTGTTGACCAATGTAATCTCCGTTTCTTCAGATTTAAATGCCTATGAGCAAGGCTTTAGACAGTCTAATTATTTGGCGCAGTTCTCGGCAAGTATAGAATTTGAACGTATAGATCGTTATGAAATGGGCTCTAATAGTGAATACTGGAATGCTATTTTTGGATTGCTATCAGACATTCAATCTATAAAAGCTTCAAAAGCCTCTAATGAAGCCTACAATGCGGTTGGCGCTATTATGCAGAGCTATCTATTCTCTCAACTTACTGATTTATGGAATGATGTTCCATATACAGAAGCATTAGGCGCATTAGAAGGTGCTTTTTTACCTAAATATGACACTCAAGAAAGTATCTACACAGATCCAGAAACAGGTATTATTGCGGTATTAAGAAACTCCGTTACCCTATTAGAGAACAGTAATGCAACTATTGAGGGTGATGTGTTGTTTAATGGCGATTTAACGAAATGGGTAAAATTTGCCAACTCCCTACAGGTACGCTATCTCATGCGCATTAGTAAAAGAAGTCCAGATTTTAATGCGTTACAGACCTTAGCTGATTCTGGCAACTTAATGCAATCAAATGCGGATAATGCTGTAGTGCCCTACTTAAGTTCTGCGCCAAACCAGTTTCCTTTGTTTAATGCCTCTTCTGGGACCTACAGAGAGCATTCAATGACTGCAACAGTAGATTCGGTTTTGAAATCTTGGAATGACCCTCGTATGGCTGTACTTTATAGTCCTACAGCAGCAACAAAAAATAATGCCACCCCAGAATATACTGGTTTACTAAACGGTCAATCAACAAACACAATATCTAGTAGTGGTATTGACTTAAATAAAATTTCTTTATTCGGAAGTATTTTCCGAGATGCTCCAGATGGTGTTGATGCCCAATACATGCAATATTCCGAAACACAATTTGCCTTAGCAGAAGCTGTTGCAAAAGGTTATATTTCTGGAAATGCAGCTACCTATTATGAAAACGCAATTGCAGCAAGTTTTGAATATTACAATACTGTTTTACCTGTAGATTATATGACAAGGCCAGAAATAGCGTTAGATGGAAGTGAAAATGATATTACTAAGATACTAGCTCAGAAGTGGCTTAGTCTAATTTCTGTAGGACACGAAGCTTGGTTTAACGTCCGGAGAACGGGAATTCCTAATTTAAAAGCAGGGCCTGATAATTTCAATGAAGGAAAATATCCCGTTCGGTATTTATATCCAGAGTCAGAACAAGCTTCAAACAATGCCAATTACCAGGAAGCATCTGCCAGAATTGGCGGAGATAATATCAATAGTAAAGGTTGGTGGGAAAAAGATTAAAATATGATTATGATACAAAAAATTAAACTATTCGGTATTTTATTAACAATTGCAATGTTTACGTCATGTAATTCTAAGGATAAGAAAACTAATATTCAAACAGAAATAAAGAAAGAAGAAGTACCCATTGAAGTAAAAGTTGAGGGCACAAAAAAGGTATGGATTGATGCTGATCTAGCCGTTGGCATGAAAAACATCAATAGACCAGGATATTCAGATGTTGATGATGGTTATGCTGTTTTACAATTATTAAATGCAGACAATATTGAAATAATAGGTATGAGTACCGTCTTTGGAAATAACAGTATTGAAAATGCGTTTACTATTGGTAACTATATAAATACTGAATTTATAGATCAGAAAATTCCGGTCTTTAAAGGGGCAGGAAAACCTATCGATAGCAACAATGTAATGACCAGTGATGCTGTTGAAGCTTTAGCATCTGCTTTGAAAAAAGAGCGCTTAACTATTTTAGCAATTGGCCCTGCAACGAATATTGGTGTATTGCTACTGAAATATCCTGACCTGAAATCGCAAATAATTGAAGTGGTGTTGGTTGCTGGTCGCAGAACCGCTAAGGACCATTTTAATATTGGAACCAAAGGGGTTATAGCCAAAGATTTGAATTTTGATTTAGATAATGCCGCTTTTCAAGTTCTTTTAGATAATGAGGTACCCGTTGTATTATGTCCTTTTGAAATATCTAGTAAAGTTTGGATAGAACAACAAGATTTAGATACCTTAAAAACCATCAACCCTGCTATGAAATGGTTAGCTACAGCTTCTCAACCATGGATAGAACAATGGACGGGACAAGGAGCTACTGGCTTTAATCCTTTTGATGCTCTAGCAAGTCATTATATCATTGCACCAGAAGATATTGTTTCAGAACCACTATTAGCGCGTTTAGAACTGCATCTCGATGATACCATCAAAGAAAATAAAAATCAGGTATTTAAACAGTACCTACTTTGTGATGAAACTAAAGGCACGCCTGTAAAATATTGCTTTGATGTAGTACCCGGTTACCATCAAAAATTAATAGCTAGTTATAAAAAATAAGTAAGGTGATAAAACTAAACAATACCATATCAGAACTGAACTCATATCTTCAATCAAAAAAATGGATTTATGAGGGTGAAACTATTCTTTCGGTAGAAAAACCCGGAGAAGGGAATATGAATTTCACGCTTCGGATAGTAACTAACAAGAGATCCTTCATCATTAAACAGAGTAGAGACTATGTAGAGAAATATCCTCAAGTAGCTGCACCTTTAGAACGTGTTTTACGTGAAGCAGAGTTTTACAGGTTGATAAATGATATACCTCAGCTAAAACTAATGATGCCAGATCTTATAGGGTTAGATAAGGAAAATAGCGTTATGTTAATGGATGATTTAGGAAAAGGAAAAGACTATTCATACCTCTATCAACAAGGCGAAGTTATTTCTGAAGAAGACCTACTCACCATTATATTTTTTATTTCGAAACTTCATAATACCATTACCTCTAATACCGTAGAGAAAAAAATTACTAACAAAAAAATGCGAGAGCTTAATCACGAGCATATTTTTAAGTACCCCTATGTAGAAGAGAATGGAATTAATTTAGATGAAATTTTACCTGGCTTACAACAACATGCCAATATATTGAAACAAGATGAACAACTAAAAAAAGAAGTTCTAGAACTCGGAAAGCTATATTTAGAAGATGGCACTACATTATTGCATGGAGATTACTTTCCTGGTAGTTGGTTAAAAACAGGTTCCGGAGTAAGAATAATAGATCCTGAATTTTGCTTTTTCGGTATTGCAGAATTTGAGATAGGAGTAACTATTGCACATTTAAAAATGGCAGAACAACCAGAAGAAACAATTAAAAAAGCCTTACGACATTATAAAAATTCATGCCCGCTAGATGAGGAATTGTGTGAAAAATTTGTGGCCATAGAAATCATCAGAAGAATTATAGGATTGGCCCAATTACCATTAGAAATAAGCTTAGAAAAACGAGTAGAATTATTAAAAGGAGCACGTAAAACACTTCTAAACTAAGTAAAAACAATAGGAGTTGCAGAAACACTAAAACCAACTTATCAGTTGGTTTTAGTGTTTTATAAAGAAGAAAGATTTCCCATAATTTCTCTTAGTACTATTATTTCATCGATGAACTGCAACCTTAAGTCTCAGAAATCACGTTAAAATTAATAAACCAACTAAAGGGTCAGAAAAATTAAGCCTTTAACAGCTATTTTATGGTAAATTTGAGCGGAGTGCTTTCAAAATACACCTATATATGACCAAAGAATTGTCAAGTAATAAATCAATCGGACTAGTATTATCAGGTGGAGGTGTTAGAGGAATGGCACACATTGGACTTATTAAAGCCATGCAGGAATTCGGGATTGAAGCAAAATCTGTTACAGGAAGTAGTGTAGGTGCTTTAGTAGGGGCTTTATATGCTAATGGAAATTCTATTGAAGATATGTTGCATTTCTTTAAAACTACTCCCTTATTTAATTATCAGTTTTTGACTATCGCGAAAGCAGGATTTATGGATACTGATAAATACATCCGCTTTTTTAAAGCCTATTTTCCAGAAGATAGTTTTGAATCATTACAAAAGGAATTACATATAGTTGCTACCAATATTCAAGATGGAAATGCTGAATTTTTCTCTACTGGAGAGCTAATTAGACCTTTATTGGCATCTGCAGCATTACCACCAGTATTTAGTCCTATTGAAGTAAAAGGTCAATTATACGTTGATGGAGGAATCATGAACAATTTTCCTGCTGAACCTTTATATGAGAAATGTACATACATTATTGGTAGTAACGTTTCTATTGTAAGCAAACTAGACAAAAAAGATCTAAAAAACACTTACCAATTAACGGGTAGAGTTACAGGCTTAATGATCTATGCTGCTTCTAAAACTAAATTAAAATCTTGTGATTTACTATTTGAATCGCCAGACTTAGAGCATATTGGCATGTTAGACCGCAAAGCTATTGAAAAAGCATATACCATAGGTTATGAACATGCTTGTAGGCAATTTGAAATTTTATCAAAAACATAAAAAAACAGGAATAAAACGCACGCATTTATATTCCTGTTTCATACTAATCTCTATATTTTGAGGTTATACATCATCAAAATCTACCTTTAATGTAGGTGTTAATGGATGTGCTTGACATGTTAAGATCAATCCTTCTGCAATTTCTCCATCGGTTAAAATTTGATTCTTAACCATTTCAGCTTTTCCTTCGGTGACCCTAGCAATACAACTACTGCATACTCCGCCTTGGCAAGAATACGGAGCGTCTATATTTTCTTTTAAAACAGCATCTAATACTAACATTTTTTTATCCATAGAAAATGTAAATGTTTCATCATCTACAATAACCTGAACCTGTGTTGCACCATCTAAATTCTCTGCCATAGTATCTACAGTCTCTGATGAGGTGAATAATTCAAAATGAATTTTTTCTTTAGCAACGTTTGCCGCTTGTAATTTTTCGGAAACCAAATCTATCATTTCTTCCGGTCCGCAAAGGTAAAAGGCATCAAATGCAGTGTCTTTAAATTTATTTTTTACGATATAATTTACCGTAGACCCCTCTATTCTACCAAAAAGAGCTCCTTCTTGATTTATTCTACTAAATACATGCTGTACAAAAAACCGATTATTATATTGTTTTTGTAGGGCCTCTATTTCTTTAGAAAACATAACCTCTTCTGTATTCTGATTTCCATAAACCAAAACAAAAGTACTATTCAGGTGACTCTTTAAAACAGTTTCTGCAATACTCATAATTGGTGTAATTCCGCTACCGGCAACAAATGCTGCAACATGCTTAGCAGAATTGCTTGGCTGAAAAACAAAACGTCCTTCTGGTGGCATCACTTCAAGAACATCACCCACTTTAATATTATCATTGGCATATACAGAGAATGTACCATCGGTTATTTTTTTAACACCTACCGTAATTTTACCCGAAGCGGGAACTGAAGATATAGAATAGGCTCTTCTAACCTCAACTCCATTTATTTCTTTACTAATGGTAATGTATTGCCCTGCACTAAACGTAAAGGTATCTTTTAAATCATCTGGAATAGCAAAAGTAATGGCAACTGAACTAGACGTTAATTGCTGTATCGTAGAAACTTTTAAAGAATGAAAATCGCTCATGGCTATTAATTTTCTGTAAAATTAAGCAAAGGCGAAAGCATATAAAACTGAAAAAGGGTAAAATAATATACCTAAGATTCTTATACATAAGAAAATTATGTATATTTAAACTTAAAAGAAGTAGTATATAATGGGTAATTCAAAATTATACAAAGGGAGTTTAAATACCATCATATTAAAGCTTTTAGATGAGCAAGGTAAGATGTATGGCTACGAAATAACTCAAAAAGTAAAAGCGCTTACTAAAGGGGAGTTAAACATTACAGAAGGAGCACTTTATCCGGCATTGCATAAATTAGAAGCTGAGGGCCTATTAAATGTAGAGGTCGCAAAAGTTGACAATAGACTACGTAAATATTATAAGCTTACAGAGCAAGGTGAAAAAGAAACTGTTAACCGACTTGCAGAGCTAGAAGAATTTATCCGCAGCATGCAAAATTTGGTGAATCCTGATTGGAGTATTAATTAAATTGTTTTGTGATGAAATTAAATCGGGAACAAATACAATTCATAGATACCTACCTCCAAAATTCCGAAATTGAATTTATAGATGTTCGGATGGAAATGATAGATCATATAGCCTCTGATATTGAACATAAAATGGAAACGGAACACACAGAATTCTATTATGCATTTAAGAATTATATGGTGTTACATAAGAAAGAACATCAAAAAGCTAATAAAAGATATAAAAAAGCCACTGATGTTAAAACCCTGCAACAGTTAGGCTACCTATTTATTAAGCCTTCTAATCTGTTTATATTAATCGGAACATTTTGCTTCGTAAAAATTATTTCTAATTATCACGACATTGGATTATTCGTAAGGTTTGCTCCAATTACCGTTTTGTTCTTAGTCTGCATTTATTATTTCATAATTAGCTATACTAAAGGTAAAAAAGTAAGATATTCTAGTTTAGAGCGTTTAGGACTATTTTAATTACACTATTTCAAATTGTACAGATTTCTTACAATCCCTTCACACAAAGTATAACGTCAAACAGCTCTATTAATCTTATGACAGGCTTCTTTGCTATAATTGCTACAACGGCCTTAATTTTCCTTCAACTAATTTTAAAATACAATAAAGAATACACTAGTCTATATAAAAATACGATCGTATGAATACACTAACAAAAGACCAACTCTTAACCATAGAAACTTATTTGAATCAAAAAGACCTAACTCAAATTGATTTAAGAAATGAAGTTTTAGACCATATAGCGAATGGTATAGAAACCACAATGAATTCTGAAAATCTCCCTTTTAAAGAAGCTTTTAATAAAGAAGTAATAACATGGAATAAAGAATTTGGAAATTACTCAAGTTGGTGGTTGGGGATTGCATGGGTTGGGCCAAAAATCATGATGAAAAAATGTGTGAGAATTGGTAAAAAAAGCTACCTCAAAGCCTTAAAATACACAATATCCGCCTTTTTAATTATCTATCTGTTAAATGCTTTCTTAGACTTATCTAAATATTCCTCGGTTCTAAATACAATGATAGGAATCGTATATTTAACCATCGGATGTATGGCAATTATTTTATATAGAACTGTTAGAAAAAGCTCCTATAAAACATCTTATAGTTTTTTATTCAGTAGACAAGTGCTACCTAACATCTTTATTTATTTCCTAATGAACCCTCTATTTTTCGAAGTGTATCAAATAGGAATAAATAAATCATCAAATATTTTTATGCTATTTATTCATCTCTTCTCAATATCATTTGCATTTATTATATATGACTTGTTTAAAAATCACATGGACATCAAAAAGATGAAACTAGCTTAACCTAAAAAAATATTAATGAATGGTGCTTAAGCATGTGGTAGTATTGGTGATTCCTCTAAGGAGATAAATATTTCTAAATAACATTCCTAGAATTTAAAATCAGACTAACCTTGTAACATTAACAATCATTTTAATACTTACATAGCATAAATAACCCATCATGTTCAAACATTTTATAACACTACAATGGAAATCATTCTTTAGAGCAGCTTCCTTAAAAAGTAGTATCGCCATTAAAATTCTAATGGCTTTTGCCGCTGTTTATATGACTGCCATCTTTATTGGAATGGGTGTTGGGGTTTATTTTGTAATTGAAGACATGAATATTGGTGATCCTTTTGATGTTATTAACAAATTCATAATTTACTACTTAATTGTAGATCTTGTTTTTCGCTATATGCTTCAAAAAATGCCGGTAACGAATATAAAACCACTACTCTATCTCCCTTTTAAGAAAAGCCAAGTGGTTAATTTTTCGCTTGCAAAAACAATAGCATCTTATTTTAATTGGTCTCATGCGTTCTTTTTTATCCCTCTTTCTATAGTACTATTGACAAAAGGGTATGCTGCAACAGGAGTTATTGGTTGGCATCTAGCCCTAATCGCTATTATCTACTGCAACAATTTTATCAATGTTCTCGTTAACAACAAAGACAGTATTTTTTATCCGTTAGTGGGTTTAATTGCACTCTTAGGATTATGTCACTATTTACAATGGTTTGATATTACAACGTACACTGCACCATTTTTCAATGCGCTCTATACCTTACCGTGGATTTCCATTATTCTTTGGGTAATAGCTTTTGGCTTATATTATGCCGCCTTTAATTATTTTAAAAAGAACTTGTACCTAGATGCAGGATTGCAGACCAAGCAAACCATTGCTAAAACAGAAGATTTAAGTTGGTTGAATAGATTTGGGAATTTAGGCACTTTCTTAAAGAATGACATTAAACTAATAAAAAGAAATAAGCGCTCTAAAATGGCGGTGATTACGAGTTTCTTTTTCATATTCTACGGGTTCTTATTTTTCACAGGAACTATAGAAGCCTATGATGGACCTATATGGAGAATTTTCGCAGGAATATTTATATCCGGTGGATTCCTTTTTAGCTTTGGACAATTTGTACCGAGTTGGGATAGTTCCTATTACCCCTTAATGATGTCACAAAATATTAAATACAAAGAATACCTAAATTCTAAATGGTATTTGATGGTCATTGCTACACTTATTAGCACCACCATTGCATCGTTTTATCTATTCTTTGGTTTACACGCTTACTTAGCTGTACTGGTTGGTGCCGTTTATAATATTGGGGTAAACTCATATGTCGTTTTATTAGGCGGAGCGTACACACGAACTCCAATAGATTTAACCTCTTCAAAAAAAGCATTTGGAGACAAACAATCTTTTAATTTAAAAACTGTAATGCTTACCATGCCCAAACTTCTATTGCCTTTAATCATTTACGGCTTAGGCCATTATTTAATTAGCCCTACAGCTGGATATATCTTTGTAGCCATGGCCGGTGTTATAGGTTTTGCTTTTAAAGGGTATGTTTTTAAGAAAATAGAGCACGTTTATAAAAAAGAAAAATACAAAACTCTACTAGCCTATAAGCAAGTAAGTTAACTTTAAAGCATACCACTAAATGATAACTGTACAAAACTTAACAAAAACATACGGAAAAAATACCGTCCTAAATATTGAACATCTTGAGATTCCTAAAGGGCAAAGTTTTGGACTCGTAGGAAATAATGGAGCTGGTAAAACAACCTTATTTAGTTTGTTATTGGATTTAATACAACCTACTACAGGGTATATTAACAATAATGGCGTTCAAGTAGATATAAGCGAAGACTGGAAACCTTTTACTACTGCTTTTATTGATGAAACGTTTCTCATTGGGTATTTAACTGCCGAAGAATATTTCTACTTTATTGGAGAATTAAGAGGGCAGAATAAAGCAGATGTCAATGCGCTACTTGCAAACTTCCAAGACTTTTTTCATGGGGAAATACTAGGTCAGACTAAATATTTGCGCGATCTATCTAAAGGGAATCAGAAGAAAGCTGGTATTGTAGCTTCTTTCATAGGAAACCCAGAAGTGGTAATTCTGGATGAACCCTTTGCAAACCTAGACCCTACAACTCAAATACGCTTAAAAGGAATAATCAAAGATTTAGCGGCGAACCAAAATGTAACGGTTTTAGTTTCTAGTCATGATCTAATCCATGTCACTGAAGTTTGCGAGCGTATTGTTGTATTAAATAAAGGACAACTCGTTAAAGATATTGAAACATCTGCAGAGACTTTAAAAGAATTAGAGGTGTTTTTTGCTGGATAAGACCTTTAATTCTAGCAATTTTCTAATTACAATTGTTAAGAACTACACTTTAACGGTAAAAAAAGTAGTTAACAAAATTTTGGCATCTTAAGATATAGATAATCAAGTGCTTATGTATATAAGCTATAATTAATTTAAAACCAACAACTTTCAGATGAACTACAAAGTAGATAAAAATATCAACAGACCGTAGTTAAAAAAACCTAATATCATTACAGGCATAAAATAGTTTGGAGTCAGCGTAATTTATAGTTTGCACCCTCAATAAAAAACTATTTTAATATGAAAACTTCAAGAACATTTTTATTAGCTTTAGCCATTGTAACCTTATCATTAGCATCATGCACAAATGATAATTCCGATGAGAGTGAAAACAATATATATGAGCAGCAAGCAATTGACAGAGATGAAGTCAAGATGGGCGACGTTTAATCTAAACATATGGAAAGCAATGGGCATAATTTTATGCGCATTGCTTCCTTTTGCTCATGACATTATAACTACAAGCACTGGTGAACTACAAAGTTGGGTGCCAAATTTAAGAATCATAGAATTCTTTTCTGCCTCCGATGGATCCTTCTTAGGGTATTCCGCCTATCGTATTTTTTTAGCATTAGTCGGCATGCAACTCAGTTCTTTTATAGCATGGTTGTTAGTTCTAGAATTTTCTAAAGGTAAATCTTACAGGTTTGTTTTTCTATTTCCTACAGTAATAAATGGCTACCAATTACTACTTATGGTATTTAATCTACGTAAAACACCCTTAAATAACTGGAATTATAAAATTTTTATCTTACTTTTGGTGGGAGTATTGTTGATACTCAATTTTTACTTAACCGACAAGAATGCCAAAACCCAAACAAAAAATTAAATCCCTGAGTACTGACTTCGTGATATTTATGAAGTTTATCTCTAGTGAGATTAACCAAACCCTACTTAGTTTCTCTACGGTTGACCTACACCCATCTATAGATGTAAATGACGCTGTTGATAAGTTCAAAAAGTCTAGCTCTTCTATAGAAGATTTTTGCAAGAGCTATATTCTTTCTAAAATGAATAATGATAAAACTTTTGAAGTAAATCATGATATGCTTTATGCGCAGGTTAGAATGCTTAAAAGATGCCTTCTAAAGAAAAAAAAAACTTCAATAAGTAATGTAAAGACAACATTGAGAATTACAAACAGTGACCGTTCATCGATATAGTTCTTAAAAAGACAACACAAACCAACTAGTTGGTAGTTGTGTCGTAAAAAAGAAACCTCATTATTACTTAAATCGATTTCATAATTAAAATCATCGTCAAAAAGGCAAATATTAGCTATTTAATAGTTAAAAAATATACTATACAAACCGCTTAGTTTGTGAAATTCGATATTTTTGACCTCATTCATTTCTATCTATTAAAAATTAAAGGACTTTTTATCGATGAACTACATAATAATAAGCTCCTTTTTAAGTTTAGTAATTAGATAAACCTAGAATATTGAAGCTTCAGTTTAAACTTATTGCTGCTCTTGTTTTTGGAGGTGTGTTATTTAATGCATGTTCCACGAAGAAAGATGCTTTTGTGAACCGTAATTGGCACGCATTAAATACCAAGTACAATGTCTTGTACAATGGTAATATTGCTTTTGAAGAAGGTAGAGAAGAACTCAATGCCTCCTATCAGGATAATTACTGGGAAGTATTACCCATAGAACGTATTACTATTCGCGAAGAAATAATTTTAGATTCTGAAAATAAGAATCCAAAATTTGAACTAGCGGAAGAAAAAGCAACAAAAGCCATACAGAAACACAGTATGGAAATTAAGGATACAGAACGCAATCCACAAACTGACGAAGCTTTTCTACTTCTTGGAAAAACCCGTTATTTTGAGCAACGCTTTCTTCCTGCCCTAGAAGCATTTAATTATATCTTAAGAAAATACCCAAAAAGTGATAAGCTTAATGAAGCCTCTATTTGGAGAGAAAAGGTTAACATTCGTTTAGAAAATGATGAATTAGCCTTAAAAAATTTAAAAAGACTCTTCAAGTTTGAAGTACTAGAAGATCAAGAATATGCAGACGCCAAAGCAATGATGGCTCAAGCATATATTAACTTAAGTAAAATTGATACTGCAATTCAGAATCTAAAAGTAGCTTCTGCATACACTAAAAAAAATCCTGAAAAAGGACGTTACTACTACATCATTGGGCAACTTTATAATCAACTTGGATATAAAGACAGTGCCAATTATGCATTTGATAAAATAATACACCTTAATCGTAAATCTCCACGTGAGTATATGATTAACGCACATCTGCAAAAAATTAGAAATACAAAACTCACTCCCGAAAACACATTAGAAGTATACGAATATTTAACAGACCTGGAAGAAGATCGTGAAAACAGGCCCTATCTGGATAAAATTTTTCGTCAGATAGCGGAATTCCATTTAGAGAATGTCTCAGATAGTTTGGCTTTAGCGTATTTTAATAAATCATTAAGAGCAACACAAAACAAACCACAGCTTAACGCCCTGAATTACGAAAACTTAGGGGAATATAATTTTGATAAAAATGATTATAAAATTGCTGGTGCTTATTATGATAGTACACTTGTAAATTTGCCAGAAAACACAAAAAAATATCGATTTATAAAGAAAAAACTAGATAACTTAGAAGATGTTATACTTTATGAAGATGTGGTACACTACACGGATAGTATAATTACCATATACAACATGCCAAAAGAAAAGCAATTGGCTTACTTTGGGACGTATATAAAGGACTTAAAAGAAAAAGACTCTTTAGCCGCTAAGAAAGAGGTTGAGCGCCAAACAAGAGGTGTTAGCGCTTTTGCAGAAACTAAGGGTGGGAAACAAAACAAAGGCAAGTTCTATTTTTATAACATTGCAAGCCTTGGTTACGGTAAAACCGATTTTAGAACTCGCTGGGGAAACCGGGAATTAGAAGATAATTGGCGTTGGACTGATAAAGCCAAAACAAATATTGCAGAAGTTGATTCTATTGCAAATAATGCAACTAATGAAATTACAGGCCTTACTGAAGAGCAAAAATATTCTATTGATTTCTATATGGATCAAATTCCAACAGAAGTTACCGTTATTGATAGTTTAAAAACAGAACGAAATTTAGCAAACTATCAACTAGGTTTAATTTACAAGGAGAAATTTAAAGAGAATTTCTTAGCTGCCGGTAAGCTAGAAACAGTATTGAAATCTGATCCTGAAAAGCGATTAATTCTTCCATCTAAATACAATTTATATAAAATCTATGAAGAATCTGGTAGCCCACTTACTGCTCAGATGAAAGAAAATATTATTACCAATCACCCTGACTCTCGCTACGCAGAAATACTATTAAATCCAAATGCAGTGCTAGAAGGTGATACAGAAAGCCCTGATGCAAAGTATGCCGATTTGTATAAGAAATATACAAATCAAGAGTATTTACAGGTAATTACAGGTACACAGGAGAATATTACCAAATTTACTGGTGATCCTATTGTGCCTAAGTTAGAAATGCTAAAAGCAAATGCTATAGGTAGAATTCAAGGTTATGATGCCTTTGAAGAGGCTTTAAATTATGTAGCCTTAAATTACCCTAATAACCCAGAAGGTAAAAAAGCAAAGGAGATTATTGCGGATCAATTACCCAAGTTAGCCCCAAAAGAATTTTTACAGCCTAATCCGTCTAAAAAAGCAGAAAACTGGAAATTAATATTCACATTTGACATGGCTGCAACGGAATCTGCAACTACGCTAAAAGAAGAATTAGAAAAAGCGATAAAAGATTTAAAATACAGAAATACGGTATCTATTGATATTTATGACCTAGAAAATAAATTTGTTGTTGTACACGGTTTTAAAACACAAGATTATGCGCTTGGATTTGCTGAATTGATAAAAAACAATAAAGACTATAGAATAGCGGATGAGAATTTCGTAATTTTATCTTCGAACTATAAAATTATTCAGGTTCATAAAAATTTAACTGCTTACAAAACACACACTGTAACCCCAAAACCGTAGAACATGTTTTCAGACAATAAAAAACAAAAACCTAAAGCAATGACAGAACTAGGAGGACAACCGAACAGAATTGAAAAAAACACTCGCATTAAAGGAGACATCATTTCAGAAGCAGATTTGAGAATTGATGGAAAATTAGATGGGAATGTAAAGACTTCTGGTAAAGTTGTTATTGGTAAAGATGGTTACATCCATGGTAAAGTGGAATGTGTAAATGCAGATATTGAAGGAAGCTTCAATGGCGAGCTTTTAGTATCAGACCTGTTATCATTAAAATCTTCTGCTGTAATTGAGGGCGTTGTTTCTGTAGCTAAACTAGCTGTAGAGCCAGGCGCAACATTTAATGCAGCTTGTACCATGGGAGGCGGTAAAATAGCTTCTCAGAACAAACCTGCTAATTCTGGAAATGGAACCGCAAAAGCCTCGTAAGAAAATAAACAAGGGTTTACAAACTGCAACAAAACTTTCAGGAATAGGAATCCAAATGGGACTTACCATTTACTTAGGAAACTTATTAGGTTCTTGGCTAGACGAAAAATACGCAACTAATTATTTAGAAATTTCTATCACACTTGTTGCTATCTTTGTATCTATGTATTCCATGATACGTCAAGCCAATAACCTTAACAAATAAAGTTTTGCTCAAATCCATTTTACAATATATCATTGTATTTACGCTATTATTCCTTGTGGGTAAATATACCCATTTAGCCATTTTAGATTATTCAATTCCTTTCCCATTAGGAAAAATGTATCTCTTTCATTATCTATTTTCAATGGGTATCTGCATTTTAATTGCTTACCTAGCTTTTGCAGATATTTTAAAAGAACAATTAAGTTTAATCTATTTAGCTACACTTTTCTTAAAGTTAATTTTCTTTGCTATTCTATTTAAAAGTACCGTATTTAGTGAGGTAGTATTACCTCGCATAGATAGGTTTTCCATGCTAATTCCACTTATTCTATTTCTGACGGTTGAGGTGCTATTTATCTCAAAAATTCTAAAGAAAATCTAGTTGAATAATTATTACATTAAAATTATTTGATTTTTATTTTTAATAACTACCTTTGCGCAAAATTTTAGGAAGTCAATTTTCGAAATATTTATAATGAATATAGCATCAAAATATATTACTAGAACAGCTTTATTAATTACCCTTACATTCTCATTACAAGGGTTTTCTGTATCTGATCCAGAAAAGGAAGCACATGTAGAGACCGTAGAAGGTAAGATAAATACTAAAGAAAGTATTGACAACTATATTGCGCATCACCTTAAAGATGCTCACGATTTTCATTTGTTTTCTTATACTAATGATGCTGGAGAAACAAAACATATAGGTTTTCCACTACCGGTAATCTTATGGTCAAGCAATGGATTAGTTACTTTTATGTCCTCAGCTTTTCATCATGATGATAACGCACAGGTTATCGTAAACCGTGGTGGTTCTAAATTCACTAAACTTCACAGTGTCATCTATGAATTAGATGCTAATGCAACAGCAATTAGTTTTGATGAACATCATCACCCAGAAAACGCACATAAACCTCTAGACTTTTCAATCACTAAAAGTGTATTCGGAATGTTATTCGCCGGGTTTTTAATGATTTTTGGTTTTAGAGCTTTAGCTAAAGGCTATAAAAAGAGTCCAATACCTACAGGTTTTGCTCGTGTATTAGAACCTTTAGTACTTTATGTTCGTGACGAAATAGCAAGACCAAACATTGGTGAGAAGCATTACCGTAAATTTATGGGCTTCTTATTAACTGTATTTTTCTTTATTTGGATTTTGAATTTATTAGGATTAACACCATTAGGCTTTAACGTTACAGGACAAATAGCGGTAACAGTATGTTTAGCACTATTTACCTTTTTAATTATTCAATTTAACGGAAATAAAGATTACTGGAAACATATATTCTGGATGCCAGGTGTACCAGTATTAATGAAGATTGCATTAATCCCTGTCGAAATATTAGGGATGTTAACAAAACCATTCTCATTATTTGTACGTTTATTCGCTAACATTACAGCAGGCCACTCCGTAGTAATGGGTATTGCCGCTTTAATGATTATATTAAAAGCGCAATTTGGAACTGTTAGTGCTACAGGAATATCTGTATTATTAACCTTATTTTTAACAGTAATAGAATTATTAGTTGCCTTTTTACAAGCCTATATTTTCACCATGTTATCGTCCCTATTTATTGGTATGGCAGTAGCAGAGCATGACCATGCTCACGAGCATGATGGTCACGGTCATAAAATTGAAGATGTAGAAGATGTAAGAGGTGATTTTATTTAACGAGAGTTTATTTTTAATTTAATATAAATCAATTTAGTATGTACAATTTAATTGGAGCAGGATTAATCGTAATCGGTGGTGGTATCGGTTTAGGTATGATTGGTGGTAAGGCAATGGAAGGTATTGCTCGTCAACCTGAAGCAGCTGGAAAAATCCAAACTGCGATGATCATTATCGGAGCATTATTAGAAGGTTTAGCATTCGGTGCTTTACTTTTAGGAAAATAATAATTCCCGATCAAAGCAAATTGAAGCACAATAGTAACGGTTGGTTGCTATTGTGCTTTAAAAAATAAACTAATAAAAACACAGAATAACATCGTATGGATATTTTTAATGATTTTCCGGTAGGCTTATTTTTCATGCAAACTTTTATCTTATTAATCTTAATTGCATTAATGGTTAAATTTGCTTGGAAACCAATTTTGAATTCTTTAAACGAAAGAGAAACTGGTATTGCTGATGCACTTGCTGCAGCGGAAAACGCAAAAAAAGAAATGCAAAATATCACTGCTGATAGTGAGCGTTTATTACAAGAAGCACGTGCTGAAAGAGAATCAATGATCAAAGAAGCGCGTGAGATTAAAGATAAAATGTTAGCAGATGCTAAAGGTCAAGCAAAGGCAGAAGGCGATAAAATGCTAGCACATGCTCAAGAAGCAATACAGAGTGAGAAAAAAGCAGCTGTTGCAGATATTAAAAATCAAGTAGCTTCCTTATCTTTAGAGATTGCAGAAAAGGTGATTAAAGAACAACTAGCTAACAAAGACAAGCAACTACAATTGGTTGAGAACATGTTAGGTGACATCAAATTAAACTAGAAGCATGAGCGAATCTAGAGCAGCAGTACGTTACGCAAAAGCTACCTTAGACCAGGCTATAGAAAACAAAGCCTTGGATGCTATGGAAGCTGATATGCGTTCTATCGCTGAAACCATAAGCGAAAGCAAAGAATTATCAGATGCATTGAGCAGTCCGGTTGTAAAAAGTTCTGATAAAAAGGACATTTTATTGGCTATTTTTAAAGATGCCAATGAAATTACTAAAGGCCTTATTGGTGTTTTAATCACCAATAAAAGAATTGCATTACTAAACGAAGTTGCTTTAAAGTATCTTATTATTAATGAAGACTTAAAAGGGCAAGGAGTTGCATTTGTAACTACCGCTGTCGCTTTAACAGCTGACTTAGAAAAAAAGATACTTGATAAGGTGGTAGAATTGACTGGAAAAAAAGTTGTAGTAAAAAATACTATCGATGAAAAAATTCTAGGAGGTTTTGTACTACGAGTAGGAGATTTACAATACGATGCGAGCATCGCGAGTAAACTAGGAAATTTAAAAAGAGAATTTACAAACAGTTTATAATTATAATAACGTAGTCGCCGGTGTAAATTTGCGCTACAACTTATATCATTAATAACATGGCAGGAGTAAAAGCCGCTGAAGTATCAGCAATATTAAAACAGCAATTATCAGGATTTGAAGCTACAGCCTCTTTAGACGAAGTAGGTACAGTTTTACAAATTGGTGATGGTATTGCAAGAGTTTACGGATTATCTAACGTACAATACGGTGAGTTAGTAGAATTTGAAGGCGGATTGCAAGGTATCGTTCTTAACTTAGAAGAAGACAACGTTGGTGTTGTTCTTTTAAGTCCTTCTAGAGATATCAAAGAAGGTACTGTAGTTAAAAGAACTCAGACTATTGCTTCTATTGAAGTTGGTGAAGGTATTGTTGGTCGTGTTGTAAATACATTAGGGAAACCAATTGATGGTAAAGGTGCTATCGCTGGTGAACTATACAAATTACCTTTAGAGCGTAAAGCTCCAGGTGTAATTTACCGTCAACCAGTTACTGAACCATTACAAACAGGTATTAAGGCAATTGATGCTATGATCCCTGTAGGTAGAGGACAACGTGAGTTGGTTATTGGTGACCGTCAAACGGGTAAAACTACTGTTTGTATTGATGCCATTTTAAATCAAAAAGAATTTTACGATGCTGGGAAACCAGTATATTGTATATATGTTGCTATAGGGCAAAAAGCATCTACAGTAGCAAACATTGCACAAACATTAGAAGACAACGGAGCTTTAGCATATACGACTATTGTAGCTGCTAACGCATCTGATCCTGCTTCTATGCAAGTGTATGCACCATTTGCAGGAGCTGCCATTGGTGAGTATTTTAGAGATACCGGTAGACCAGCTTTAATTATCTATGATGATTTATCTAAACAAGCGGTTGCTTATAGAGAAATTTCTCTTTTATTAAGAAGACCACCGGGACGTGAAGCGTATCCAGGTGATGTTTTCTACCTTCACTCTCGTTTATTAGAGCGTTCTGCAAAAATCATCGCTAACGATGCTATTGCAAAAGACATGAACGATTTACCTGATGCATTAAAACCAATTGTAAAAGGTGGTGGTTCCTTAACGGCATTACCAATCATTGAAACACAAGCAGGTGATGTTTCTGCGTATATCCCAACCAACGTAATTTCTATTACAGATGGTCAGATATTCTTAGAGCAAGATTTATTTAACCAAGGGGTACGTCCAGCAATTAACGTAGGTATTTCTGTATCTCGTGTTGGTGGTAATGCACAGATTAAATCAATGAAAAAAGTAGCGGGTACTTTAAAATTAGATCAAGCACAATTCCGTGAATTGGAAGCATTTGCTAAGTTTGGTTCAGATTTAGATGCTGCCACTTTAAATGTGATTGAGAAAGGACGTCGTAACGTTGAAATATTAAAACAAGCACAAAACGATCCTTATACCGTAGAAGATCAAGTAGCAATTATCTATGCAGGTTCTAAAAACCTGTTAAGAACTGTTCCTGTGAATAAAATTAAAGAGTTTGAGCGTGATTATATCGAATTCTTAAATGCAAAACATAGAGATACTTTAGATTCTTTGAAAGCCGGTAAATTAACGGATGAGGTTATTGATGTATTAACTTCTGTTTGTAAAGATTTATCAGCGAAATACATAAAATAATTCCCTTTTAAATGTTCTCTACGGGGAAGCTTTAAAGTCGGATAATAAATATTTTAACGAATCAATCCCTCTCCTTTGGAGAGGTTAGGAGAGGAAAATATGGCAAATTTAAAAGAAATACGTAATAGGATAGCATCAGTTTCTTCAACGATGCAGATTACCAGTGCCATGAAAATGGTATCTGCTGCAAAACTGAAAAAAGCACAAGATGCTATTACTGCAATGCGTCCTTATTCAGATAAGCTTACTGAACTTTTACAGAGTTTAAGTGCAAGTCTTGAAGGTGATGCTGGTAGTGTCTATGCAGAAAACCGTGAGGTAAATAAAGTTTTAGTAGTAGCGATAACTTCAAACAGAGGTTTATGTGGTGCTTTTAACACGAACATTATCAAACAAAGTACACTTTTAGCCAACCAAACCTATGCTGGTAAACAGGTAGAGTTTATGGCTATTGGGAAGAAAGCAAACGACATTCTTAAAAAGAAATTTACTGTTATTGAAAATCATAGTGAAATCTATGATGATTTAACTTTTGATAATGTAGCTGCAATTGCTGAAGAATTAATGGCTTTATTTACGAATGGTTCCTACGATAAAATAGAAATCGTTTATAATAAATTCAAAAACGCTGCTACTCAAATAATAATGACAGAACAATTTTTACCAATTGTTCCTGTGTCTGGAGCGGAAGTTTCTAATGCAGATTATATTTACGAGCCATCAAAATTTGAAATTGTAGAACAATTGATTCCAAAATCATTAAAGACACAATTATACAAAAGTATTAGAGATTCTTTCGCAAGTGAGCATGGTGCGCGTATGACTGCAATGCATAAAGCAACTGATAACGCTACAGAAATGAGAGATCAGTTAAAACTTACGTACAACAAAGCAAGACAAGCCGCAATTACCAACGAAATTTTAGAAATTGTTGGTGGAGCAGAAGCTTTAGCAAATTAGACGGAACGCCAGTGAAGTCAAATTTAAATAATGCGGAAGCTTTAGCAAATTAGACGGAACGCCAGTGAAGTCAAATTTAAATAATGCGGAAGCTTTAGCAAATTAGACCGAACGCTAGTGAAGTCAAATTTAAATAATGCAGAAGCTTTAGCAAATTAGATGGAACGCCAGTGAAGTCAAATTTAAATAATGCAGAAGCTTTAGCAAATTAGACCGAACGCTAGTGAAGTCAAATTTAAATAATGCAGAAGCTTTAGCAAATTAGACCGAACGCTAGTGAAGTCAAATTTAAATAATGCGGAAGCTTTAGCAAATTAGACGGAACGATAGTGAAGTCAAATTTAAATAATGCAGAAGCTTTAGCAAATTAGACGGAACGATAGTGAAGTCAAATTTAAATAATGCAGAAGCTTTAGCAAATTAGACGGAACGATAGTGAAGTCAAATTTAAATAATGCGGAAGCTTTAGCAAATTAGACGGAATGACAGTGAAGTCAAATTTAAATAATGCGGAAGCTTTAGCAAATTAGACAACATTACAAAATCGTCTATTACAACGAACAAACACGTATAGAAAACCTCGCTTTTAGCGGGGTTTTTTTATGTGCAAAAATAAATATTAAAAAGTGATGTAACATTTTTAAACAAATGAATCTAAAGGGTAAATAACTAAAACTCTCAAGATGAATTTAAAATTACTAGTTGCCCTTTTAGCTCTGAATATAAGTCTAACGCTAAAGGCGCAAGAATATCCATTTAAAGTAAACGTAGTTGGAAAAGGAAATCCAATCTTGTTGTTTCCAGGCTTTACTTGTACAGGAGCGGTTTGGAACGATGTAGTTCAAGACTTATCTAAAAATTACGAATGCCACGTGTTTACCTTCGCAGGATTTGGAGATGTACCAGCTATAGAAACTCCATGGTTAGCAGAAATAAAAAATGGCGTATCTGAATATATTATAGCTAATAAATTAAAAAAACCCACAGCAATTGGCCATAGTCTTGGTGGCAGCTTAGCACTTTGGATGGCTACAGAAAAAGAACAGTTTTCAAACATAATTTTAATCGACGCCTTGACATCTACAGGAGCGTTAATGATGCCCAACTTTAAAAGTGAATTTATTAGCTACGACAATCCATATAACGCTCAACTATTGAAAATGAACAGTCAAGAATTTTCTGCAATGGCTTTACAAATGGCTCAAGGAATGACAGTAAATGCAGATAAAATACAGCAAATTGTAGATTGGATGTTGCAAGCAGACAGAAATACTTATGTGAATGGCTACACGGATTTATTAAAGCTAGACTTAAGAGATGCTGTTACCACAATAAAAACTCCTATAACTATTTTAGCAGCTACACAACCCTATGGCGAAGAAACGGCAAGAAAAACATATCAAGAGCAGTATAAAAACCTAGAGGACTATACCCTAAAATTCGCAGGTAAGTCAGCCCATTTTATTATGTTTGACCAACCTAAATGGTTAGTAAGAGAAATAAGATTGGCATTATAATCACATATGAAGCATTTAGAAGCCCATTTTAAAGCTATTTACCAAGAAAACCACCCTAGAGTATATAGAATGTGCCTTGGTTATGCCTCAGGCGATCATATGACCGCTAGTGATTATGCTCAAGAAGTATTTATAAAAGTTTGGGAACACCTTCCCTCCTTTAGGAAGGAGGCTACAATTTCTACATGGATCTATAGAATAACGGTAAATACGTGCCTTATAAGTTTGAGAAAAAAAAGAAGTATCCCGTTTTCAAAAGTGATGCGCACAGTTGAAATAACAAACCCAGAAAACGAATCGCAAAGCACCGAGAAAAACTTTAAAGCACTCTATCGGTGCATAGACCTACTCACCAAAGACAATAAGAGCATCATATTACTAGAATTGGAAGGAATCCCACAAAAGGAAATTGCAAACATCATGGGCATAAGTCACGAAGCAATCCGTATCCGAATTCACAGAATCAAAAATGAATTAACTAAATGTGTACGACAATGACATCATTTGAAGAATTAAAAGCACAATGGGCACAACAAGAAAAAAAAGCTACCCCAAAGGATGGGTATAAAGCCATCATAAAAAAAGTGAATTCCATTAAGAAAAAACAAAAAATAACGAATGCAGTATTAGCGGTTACTATAGTTATCCTTATCACATTCTTTATGTATATAGCAGCATACAATCACAGCATCACAGCATTTGGACTAGTTTTAATGATCACTGCATTAGTCGTAAGAATAGTAATAGAGGTGATAAGCACAAAAAAACTAAGCATTTTAGAAATTGATACAACGGCTAGTCTTTACAAGAATAAGGTGGCCATGTATTATCAGCAGCGTAAAAAAATACATTTTATATGGACTCCGGTATTGCTCCTAATATACATCTTAGGTTTTGTACTCTTGTTACCTTCTTTTAAAGAAAATTTATCTTCTGGATTTTTTCTTTATATTATTATTTCATTTCCTATTATAATCATTGCATTAAGCACATTTATATATAAGAAGATAACTAATGAACTCGATGTCATTAAGGAATTGAAACGCTAATACTTAGTAGAAATTAATAATGAAAATTTAAGTTCCTTGTTTAATTGGCATCACTTTTGAATATATTCGTGTAGTAAGATAATTTAAACTGTTACAAATGAAAAACTTAGTATACCTCTATTTCATTGCATTACTTGGACTTAGTAGTTGTGCTTCACAAAAAAAAATGCAACCAGAGCCTCCATTTATTATTGAAGGACCAACGAGTCAAAAATGGATTGGTGGTAAAGAAGAAAGTGGCACTGGATTAGAAGTGATTTTACCAATAACACAAATAATGGATGAGAATATATCCTTTCAACAACTATATTTCAGGAATAAAATTACGACTGTAAAAAAAGCAATTATTGAAGGTCAGCGTTTTATAATAGCTAAAATAAAGACGGAAAAAACACCCATGCCAGATATTATTATGCATCTTGACCCAAGAAAAGAAGTTGGAAACCAACCACCTAGTCCAAAAAAAGAAGCAGCAATTAATTTTCCATACGAATTAAAAGATGATGAAGCCGTGCTTTCTTATATCGAAGAAGATGGAAAAAAAGTTAAATACACCAAGATTTCTGGAATTAAAGAAAAGAAGCCTTTAATATATTCAAGCAAACCAAGGAACTAACTTTGTAGAGAACGTTAAAATACCTACTTTTAACGCCTAATTTTCAACGGTTGAATCCATTTAAAAAACTTTTTAAACAGACCTTTGTATACGGACTAGCAACAGTGCTACCCAGAATGCTTTCGTTTATCTTGGTTCCCATATATACCGCCGTGATGCCCGACACTGCATTATATGGCGAAATAGCTATTATTTTTTCTTATATCGCAATTTTCAATGTATTTCTGGCTTACGGAATGGAAACCTCTTTTTTTCGATTTTTCTACAAGGCTGAAGATAAAAATAAAGTGATTTCCACCTCACTGATTTCAATTCTTGCGTCTACCACCCTCTTTTTTGTAGTTGCTTTTATTCTAAAAAACTATTTAGCCGTTTGGAGTACTATTGATGTAACCTACATCAAATATGCCATTTACATTTTAGCATTAGATGCTTTGGTAATCATCCCTTTTTCATGGTTACGCGCCACAGAAAAATCGATGCGCTACGCCCTCATAAAAATTGTGAATGTTGCTATGAATTTAGGGCTGAATGTTTTCTTTCTCATCTACCTTCCAGAAATCGTAGAACAGAATCCGTCTAGTACTATTGCATGGATGTATAAACCAGACTATCAGATTTCGTACATTTTCATATCAAACTTAATTGCTAGTGCCTTTACGCTAGTGGTAATGTTAGAGCTCTACTTTAAAAACAACTATATTTTTGATAAAGTACTTTGGCAAAAAATGATGAAATATGCCTGGCCCATACTAATTGCCGGAATTGCATTCACCGTTAATGAAGTTTTTGATCGTATTTTATTAGAAAAATTACTGCCAGAAAACATAGCCAAATCAGAAGTCGGCAAGTATTCTGCATGTTATAAATTAGCCGTATTCATGACCTTGTTTGCTACAGGTTTTAGATTAGGAATAGAACCCTTCTTCTTTAGTCATTCAAATTCTGAAAATCCACAAAAAGCATATGCTCAAATCACCAATTATTTTGTGATCTTAGGAAGTATAATACTACTTGGCGTAATCGTATTTGCAGACGTATTGAAAGAACTCATCGTGCAAAATGAGGCCTACTGGGAAGCTATGCCCGTTGTGCCTTTATTAATTTTAGCGAGTTTCTTTTTAGGTATTTATCACAATTTATCGGTTTGGTATAAAGTCACAGACAAAACACGCTATGGTGCTTTTATATCCGTAATAGGTGCTATCATCACCCTACTCATAAACTTCATTGCTATTCCGTATTGGGGATACATGGCATCGGCAATTGCAACCGTAATGGCATATGGTACCATGATGGTATTGTCATATTGGATTGGAAAAAAACACTATCCAATTCCGTATAATATGCGTAAAATTGGATTTTATCTTGGACTGTCTATTCTTTTGTCTATCATATCATTTTATATCTTTGACCGCAATCTAATTATTGGAATTATTCTATTGCTTATTTTTCTTGGATTAGTTTATAAGCTTGAAAATGAAAAAATCAGACAAATAATCTCCAATAAAAAATAATAAAAACAGTTAGCTCACTACAATATATCATTGAATGGAAATACAAATAATTAACACATCTAATCACGAGTTGCCACATTATGAAACTGGGGCATCTGCAGGAATGGATCTTCGTGCTCATTTAACAGAAGCCATCACCTTGGCACCACTTGATCGTGCAATCATTAAAACAGGACTTTTTATAGAGTTACCTGTTGGTTTTGAAGCTCAAGTGAGACCCCGAAGTGGTTTGGCAGCGAAAAAAGGAGTGACGGTATTAAACGCACCTGGAACTATTGATGCGGATTATAGAGGAGAAATTGGTGTGATTCTAGTAAACCTTTCCAACGAACCTTTTACCGTAGAAAATGGGGAACGTATTGCGCAGTTAGTCATTGCCAAGCATGAGCGTGCAGCATGGAAACTTGTAGATCAATTATCTGAAACAAAAAGAGGTGAAGGTGGTTTTGGTAGTACGGGTGTGAAATAAATAATCCTTATTCGTGTAACAAAATTATAAAAAAGACGTTGAATTTTATGGTACTATAATTACTCCATAGTATAAAACACAATCATTAACTTAGTTGATATATTAAAAAAATGAAAATTATTGTTCCCATGGCTGGTCGTGGATCACGATTAAGACCACATAGTTTAACCGTTCCAAAACCATTAATTCCGGTTGCAGGAAAACCTATTGTACATAGACTAGTTACAGATATTGCTAGTGTATTAAATGAAGAAATAGAGGAGATAGCTTTTATTTTAGGCGATCCGGCATTTTTTGGTGATGAGGTTGTAGAAAGCTTAAAAGCACTAGCTATAGAGTTAGGTGCAAAACCTAGTATTTACCGCCAATTAGATCCAAAAGGAACAGGCCATGCTATTATGTGTGCAGAACCCTCTTTAAGCGGTCCTGCAGTTATTGCCTATGCAGACACCTTAATTCGTGCAGATTTTGATTTAGATAAAGATGCAGACAGTGTTATTTGGACGAAAAGAGTTGAAAACCCATCTGCGTATGGTGTGGTTAACTTAAACGACAAAAATGAAATTGTAGAATTAGTTGAAAAGCCAGAAACATTTGTAAGTGATCAAGCGGTAATTGGTATCTATTATTTCAAGGATGTAGCCGTTCTTAAAAAAGAATTGCAATATGTTTTAGATCATAATATCATTAACGGCGGAGAATACCAGATTAATGATGGTATTAAACGTATGATGGCCAATGGTAAAGTTTTTAAAACAGGTGCCGTAACAGAATGGATGGATTGTGGAAACAAAGCTGTAACCATAGAGACCAACCAACGCATGTTAGGTTTTTTAGAAAAAGATGGGGAACCATTAATAGCCAAATCTGCTAAATTAGAAAACGCAAACATCATTGAGCCCTGCTTTATTGGTGAAAACGTAATCTTAAAAGATGCTACTGTTGGACCATTTGTTTCTATTGGGAATAACACTGTTATAGAAAACTCAACTGTTAAGAATAGCTTAATACAGAGCCATACTAAAATTTCAAATGCTAACTTAGATAATGCTATGATTGGAAATCATGTAGTATTTAACGGTAATTTTGAATCGATAAGTATTGGTGATTATTCTATTTTAGAATAATCACGTTTTAAATAAACAACTACTAGCCTTCTCTTGAACACGGAAGGCTAAGTTTTGAAACATATGAAAAGAACGTTTTTGCTCGCTTATAGTATCGTGGGGATTTTTATGATCTCTAGCCCAAGTATTGCACAAAAACCAATAGACAGTGAAGAAGAAAATGCCGCAGTATATCTAGAAGAATACTCAGATGATTTTCAAGAAAAATTCTTTGAAGGTTTAAAACAAAAAGGCATTGAAAATTATGATAAAGCCATCAATCTATTTTTAGATTGTAAAAATATTGATCCGAATGCAAAAGCAATAGATCACGAACTGGCTCGAGTTTATTGCGAAACAAAACAACTAGATTTAGCCCAACAATATGCCGTAAATGCGGTAAATAGTGATCCAGAGAACTATTGGTACTTAAATAATCTAGTGATTATCCTAAATTTAAAGCATAACGGAATTGCAACGGTAGCTTCTCAAATTCCATTTGAAAACCTAACACTAAAACAAAATTTAGCCTTAGTCTTCTATCAAATGCAGAATTACACCAGTGCAACTAGCATCTTGAATGATCTTAAAACTTCAGCTTTTACTAAAAACTTGTATTCAAAAATTAAGACAGGCTTAAAGATTCAAGAAGAAAATAGCGAAACATACAGCTATAGTACATCGGTTACTACAGCGCCGAGGACTGCAGAAAACAGCTCTATAGAACACTATAGAAATTATATCTCTAATTTAATTAAAAATAAGAATTATATAATCCTTGATGCTATCTCAAAAGAAGCTTTAGAAAATTATCCTGCACAACCCTACTTCTATTATGCAAGAGGGCTAGCTTTAAATAACAAAAATAAATACAAAGATGCCATCGCCGTATTAGAAGAAGCTTTAGATTATATGCTTGATGATATAAGCTTATCTAACAAAATAAATAAAGAGCTATCTGTTGCCTATAATGGAGTTCATAATCCGGCAAAAGCGAATATGTATCTCAGAAAAATTAAACCTGGATTTTAAAATATGATAAGCGTGATAAAAAAAATAATCTATAGTTTTCTAATAGTTGCTGTGGTCTCTTGTAAGGCTAAAAAAGTAGTGACGGGCGGTGCCATTAATGAAAGTTTAAACGCCAAATCTATTATTAAAGCACATTATGCAAATGCCCTGGACTTTAAAACAATCGCAGGGAAAATGAAAATTGATTACGAAGACCAACACGCATCACAAGGTTTTAGTGTTAGTCTTCGAATGGAAAAAGACAAAGCCATTTGGATTAGCGCTACACTTGGTATTGTTAAAGCATACATAACCCCCGAAAGAGTATCATTCTATAATCGTTTAGACAACACCTATTTTGATGGAGATTTCTCGTATCTAAGTAAATTATTAGGCACAGATTTAGATTTTGAGAAGGTACAAAGTTTGTTATTAGGCCAAGCTATTCAAGATTTACGCGTAGATAAATACGAAACTTCTATTGCTAATGAAAACTATCAGCTCCAGCCAAAAAAAGCACAAGACTTATTTAAAATTCTGTTTCAAATAGAACCAAAATATTTTAGAATCAGTAAGGAGCAACTCTCTCAACCAGAAAAAGGACGTTTGTTGCAAATAAATTATACAAATTATCAGGAGATTGATAAAAAAATAATTCCCAATGAAATTGCTATTTCCGCTGCAATGGATGGCAATGAAAGTTTAATTGAAATTGAATATAAAAACATTGAGTTTGATCGTGATTTAAAGTTCCCTTATGATATACCAAACGGTTTTAAAGAGATTACTTTAGATTAATATGGTTGCAAGCAAAACATATCGCCATTTCTTTGTTTTTATAACGCTCTTATTTTTTGGGCTGCAAGCTGGTTTCTCACAAACCACAGAGCAGAAAAACCTAGAAGCCAAACGAGAGAGACTTCAAAAAGAAATACGCGAAATAAACCGTCTTCTCTATGCAGAAAAGAAGGAGAAAGGCACTGTTTTGGATCAAATGAATGCTTTGGATAAGAAAATATCTGTTCGCCAACAATTGATACGTGTTACCAACGAACAATCTAATTTATTAAATCGTCAATTAAACGCGAACATCAGAAATATATCTAAACTAAAAAACGAACTAACAACGCTTAAAGAAGACTACGCATTGATGATTCAGAAGTCCTATCAGAACAAATCAAAACAAAGTAGGCTTATGTTCTTACTTTCGTCAGAAAGTTTCTTCCAGGGCTTTAAAAGGCTTCAGTATATGAAGCAATATACCAAATATAGAAAAGAACAAGGAGAGCAAATCGTTTTTAAAACAGAAGAACTAAATTCCTTAAATTTAGAACTCACAGAACAGCGGAAAACAAAAGATCGTTTAATCGCAGAAAATACTACGGCTAAAAAAGAATTGGAAAAAGAGAAGAATACACAAAATGATCTTCTGAGTACAATTCGAAAAAATGAAAGTAAGTATACTGCAACGATTAAAAAGAAAGAAAAAGAAGCTCGTAAAATAGACCAACAAATAGAAAGTTTAATTAAAAGTGCTATTGTAAGTTCTAATAAAAAAGTAGGCGTCACCACTAAATCTGATAAATTTGTTTTAACCCCAGAAGCCAAAATTGTTGCTAATAATTTTTCATCTAACAAAGGGAAACTTATTTGGCCTGTAGAAAAAGGAATAAAAAGTATTGGCTTTGGAGTGTATAATGATGCCGTTTATCCTGGCATAAAGCATCAGAATAATGGGGTAATTATTGCTACGGATCAAGGCGCTAAAGCAAGAGCTGTATTTGAAGGCGAAGTTATTGCGGTAATTAGTGTTCCTGGAGGTAATAAAGGAGTACAGCTAAAGCATGGTAACTACATCAGCACCTATTACAACCTATCCTCTGTGTATGTTAAAAAGGGAGATAAGATAAAAGCGAAAGCAGAATTGGGTGAAGTGTTTACCAATTCTGGCAACAACCAAACCTTATTAAAATTTTATTTATACCAAGATACTTCACGACTTAATCCCGAAGAATGGATCTATAAGCTT
Source organism: Cellulophaga algicola DSM 14237 (assembly GCF_000186265.1). Taxonomy (NCBI): domain Bacteria; kingdom Pseudomonadati; phylum Bacteroidota; class Flavobacteriia; order Flavobacteriales; family Flavobacteriaceae; genus Paracellulophaga; species Paracellulophaga algicola. The sequence goes on along the minus strand of NC_014934.1, from coordinate 1,766,341 downwards.
TAAAAATATGGCATAAAAAAACCTCAGCAAGTGAGGTTTTTTTTTATATTATTTAGGAGACTCGTCTGCTAAAAATAATGCTTTGAGTTCCGTAGCATCATGGGGTTTCATTTTACCTGCCAATACCAAACTTAGTTGCTTTCTTCGCAATGCTGCTGCAAAACGCTCTTTTTCTAAATCTGTTTCAGGAGCTAATTGTGGTACTTCTGTTGGTTTGCCTGCATCATCTACAGCTACGAAGGTATAAATAGCATCATTTGCTTTAGACCTAGCACCAGTAAACCTATCTTCCATCCAAACATCTATATAAACCTCCATAGAGGTTCTAAAAGCTCTTGAAACAGCTGCTTCTACCGTCACAACACTACCCACAGGTACCGATTGATTAAAAGCTACATGATTAACAGATGCTGTTACTGTAATTCGTCGGCTATGACGTCTTGCAGCAATACTTGCCGCACGATCCATTCTAGCCAACAATTCACCTCCAAATAAATTATTCAAAGGATTTGTTTCGCTAGGCAAAACCATATCAGTCATTATTGTTCTAGATTCACGAGGAGTCTTTGGCGTCATATCTTTATTTTGGCGCGAAGATACGTTCTTTAAATTATCCTAAAAACTGAAAAAAAAATTATTCTTGAAACAACCAAGCATCGCTAGATTCGGTTTTCTTTATCTTTCTTAAATAGTTTATAGCATCATTGGCTTCAGAAAAACTATCAAAAGCTACTACATGAAAACCAAATTTATTTACGCCAATATAATTTGCGTTATAGCCTTTAACTTTTAACTGTTCAATTTTTTTATCTGCATTTTCTTTTACTTTAAATGCTCCGGCTATAATATGATATTTTGCAGAAGTAATAGAAGGCGTAAGAGATGCATGTAAATTTACCACAGGTAACTCTAAAGGAGAAGTGTCAAAAAAAGTAGCTTCTTCTATTCTTTTAGATACCTGCTTCTGTGCATCTTGTTGCACTAGCAAATCTATATTTTTATTTTCTTTATAAACTCGCAATCCAGACACACCTAATGAAATACTAAAAAATACAATTGCTGCATATTTTAAATAAGGCCTAAAAGAATGCTTTGCTCTTTGTTCTGGAGTAATGATAAACGGAATTTCTTCTTCAAGTTTTTCAACCTCTTGCTTAAGAACTTCTCTCGTAATTTTTCCAGAAACACATGATGATAATCCAAATGAGGTGGTCAGGAAATTTACTTTTTCAAAAGGTTCAAATTGAATTTTACTTTCTTTATTCAACCAAAGCTTACCTATATTTCCTAAGAAAAGTCTTTCGCCTCTCTGCAATTGAACCTTCCAGTTTTTACCAATAGTAGCTACTTCTGTTAGCATACTTTCATAAGTTGCTTTTTCTGAATCCGCAACATATGAAACTAACAAACCATCGTTAGACGTAAGCTGTTCATTAAACGAAATAAACTTTGATGGTGGGTAAAAAGTATGGGTATCTTTATCAATAAATGCAGACTTAGTCTGACTTAAAAATGCTCCAAACTCAGGTACTATAACGCAATTGTACCTGTAAAGTAATTCCTCAATATGGTGTTCTAATCTCATCGTGGCAAAGATTGTAAAAAATCTGGCGGTAGAAAACCCTTAACATTACTTTTTATTAACATTTTAATTGATGTACCTTGTAAAGCTATAAACACACATTATAAATGACTGATAGTGAGCTAATTTCATTATTAAAATTACAGCGAATTCCTAATATTGGTGATGTAACCGCGAAAAAATTGATTTCGCATTGCGGCAATCCTAATGCTGTTTTTGAAGAGAAAAATCAAAACTTATTAAAAATAGATGGTATTGGCACGCACACAATCAGGCACTTAAACGACAAAATACATCAAGAAACTGCTGAAGCCGAATACGCTTTTATCAAGAAAGAAAATATTAAACCTATTTACTTTCAAGAGCAGAATTATCCAAATTATCTAAAACATTGTATTGACAGCCCTATTCTTCTTTTCGAAAAAGGAAATATTAACTTAGAGAATAGAAAAATAATTGGTGTGGTTGGTACGCGAAATATTACTAGTTATGGGACTGCATTTTGTGAAAAACTAATAGAAGATTTGGCTCCTCTAAATCCTATTATTGTAAGTGGCTTTGCATACGGCGTAGATATTTGTATCCAAAGAGCTGCTATAAAACATGGCTTGCAAACTATTGGCTGTTTGGCCCATGGTTTAAATCAAATATATCCAAAAGTGCATGCAAAATATGTTCAAGATGTAGAGAAAAATGGAGGCTTCTACACAGAGTTTTGGTCTACAAGCAATCCGGAGCGAGAAAATTTCTTAAAAAGAAACCGAATCGTCGCCGGCATGAGTGAGGCTACTATCGTTATAGAATCTGCCGAAAAAGGAGGAAGTTTGGTCACCGCAGATATTGCACACAGTTATAATCGTGATGTTTTTGCCGTGCCTGGTCGTGCCGGTGATAAATACAGTTCTGGTTGCAATACACTAATCAAACAACAAAAAGCGCAAATGCTTACCTCTGCTGCCGACTTAATTTATAACTTAGGTTGGGAATTAAATGCAAAAAAAACAAAAACGGTTCAAAAGCAATTATTTGTAGATTTGGATGATACAGAGCAAGCCATACACAGTTATTTATTAAAAGAAGGCAAGCAAGGATTAGACCTCATCGCATTAACCTGCAACATCCCTATTTTTAAAGCGTCTTCTAGCCTATTGAATATGGAAATGAAAGGCGTCATCAGGCCTTTACCTGGTAAGCTGTTTGAAGCGCTCTAATTACGAATCATCAACAGAAATAAATAGTAGAAATACCGCCATGAGCCTAGAAGAAATACTAGACCAAATATACCCGTTGACAAACCCTTCTAAAAAGCAATTAATGGCTATTTTTGAAGAAGAGACATATCCTAAATCTCATATTTTAATCAAAGCTCAAAAAATAGAGCCTAAACTTTATTTTATGAAAAAAGGAATTGTGCGGGGATATTCAGAATTTGAAACAGGCGATATTACCTTTTGGTTCGGAAAAGAAGGAAACCCCATCCTTTCTATGAAAAGCTACGTAGAAAATAAAAGAGGCTATGAAAATATTGAGCTTTTAGAACCAAGCACTGTCTACAGTGCAGATAGTCACACCCTAAAACTATTATTCAAAAAAGACATTGCTATTGCAAATTGGGGAAGAATACTGGCAGAACAAGAACTTATCAAAACAGAAGAGCGCCTTATATCAAGACAATTGAGAACAGCTACAGAACGCTACCTAGAGTTAATTAGCAATGAGCCAGATTTGATTAAAAGAGTACCCTTAAACCATATAGCTTCTTATTTAGGAATTACCCAAGTTAGTTTAAGTAGAATTAGAGCTACTTTAAAATAAATACTTTTTTATCATATGTAAAGTAATAAGCCAATGATTCTATCGAATTTTGCAAAAAAATTAAATACGATGAATTGGATTATATTAATAATAGCAGGACTATTTGAAGTAGCTTTTGCTTATTGTTTAGGAAAAACAAAAGAAACTACAGGAACAGAAATGTATTGGTGGTATTTTGGGTTTTTACTTTGCTCCACAACGAGCTTTCTACTGTTAATCTACGCCATACGCAGTTTACCTATTGGCACAGCATATGCTGTATGGACTGGAATTGGGGCAGTGGGAACTGTATTGATTGGAGTCTTAGTATTTAAAGAACCTGCCACTTTTTGGAGAATGTTCTTTATTACCACTCTTATCATTTCGGTAATTGGATTAAAGGCTGTTGCTAAATAAAATTATTACAGGTCCAGTCTTAAAACAGTTTCTGCATTAGTAAAACATACAAACTTGCTCCTTAGTGCCTGTATTTTAAAAGAATTTAAACAGACCGAAGAATAACTATTACCCATGATAAAATTAAAACCGATGAATTATCCTAAACATTCATTACGCTTTAGATGTAGTTGTAGGTTAACCGCACTATTTTAGACTGAATTAGCAAAGCATCCCATCAGTTATCCTGCTATTGTAGCTTATTATCATGGTTTTAAATTTGTAGTCGTAAAAGATGCTAAGCAAGTAAGGAGAGCATTAAAATTTGGCTCACAACTTTATTGATTAGTCCGCAATAGGCATGAAAACGATACCCATTTGAACACATACTACAGACTGGTCAGTTTGTTTTATGAAGACAGTTTTATCTAAGAGTAGTAAATAATGCTGTTCATCGTTAAAATACATGCTAAAAACTAACCTATTCTAAAAGGTAGTACGTATTGAAAACCAAAAAACCGACTAGCTAGTCGGTTTTTATATTTTGAGGAAAAAGAGTAATATGTATTAATATCCTACCTTTTCTCTAACACGGCCTAATACTTCATTCGCAATTTTACGCGCTTTTTCTGCCCCAATTTCTAAAGCTTTATCAATCTCTTCAGTGTGAGTCATATAATATTCAAACTTCTCACGAGCGTCTCCAAATTTAGCTAAAATTACTTCATACAGTGCTTGTTTTGCATGACCATATCCATAATTTCCATTGAGATAATTCGTACGCATTTCCGCAATTTGATCTTCACTTGCTAGTATTTTATACAATGCAAATACATTATCCGTATCAGGATTTTTTGGATCTTCCATAGGTGTACTATCCGTTTGGATCCCCATGATTTGCTTACGTAATTTTTTATCAGACTGAAAAAGGCTTATTAAATTACCTTTACTCTTACTCATTTTGTCACCGTCAGTCCCTGGAACATACTTCGTTTCTTCTTGGATTTTACCTTCTGGCAATACAAAAGTTTCTCCCATTTGGGCATGAAAACGAGACGCCACATCACGTGTCATTTCTATATGTTGCAATTGGTCTTTCCCTACGGGAACAATATTTGCATCATACAATAAAATATCTGCTGCCATAAGCATAGGATATGAAAACAAACCTGCATTTACATCTTCTAAACGATCTGCTTTATCTTTAAATGAGTGCGCCAAGGTTAAACGTTGGTATGGGAAGAAACAACTTAAATACCATGAAAGTTCTGCTGTTTGCGGAATAGCGCTTTGTTTGTAAAACACTGTTTTAGATATATCTAAACCAAAAGCCAGCCAGGTTGCAGCAACTGCATAAGTGTTATACCTTAATTCCTCTCCATTTTTAATTTGGGTAAGAGAATGCATATCTGCTATAAATAGAAAAGATTCGTTCTTAGGGTCATTCGCCATCTCTATTGCTGGCATGATTGCGCCTAAAATATTTCCTAAATGTGGGGTTCCTGTACTTTGTATTCCTGTTAAAATTCGAGCCATTTCCTATAAAAAATTATCATGCAAAGATAAAACAAATAGTATAACCTCGTAAAATTGTTACTTTTGAATTTATGATTTCAATTTTGCAAAAAACAGGAAGTGTACTATACCAAATTTGGTTCTACATTTTAGTAGCAATACCTATCCTTATCTTTTTACCCATATTGGTGGTATTATCAGCTTCAGAAAAGTGGTATCCACAGTTTTTCTGGGTAGCGCGAAACATTTGGGCTAATTTTATTCTTTATGGAATGTGTTGCATACCTGTAATAAAAAGAGAAGAAAAACTTGTAAAAGGAAAAAGTTACATGCTTGTTGCAAACCATACCAGCATGCTAGACATTATGATGATGCTAAAGGCTAGTCCTAATCCTTTTGTATTTGTTGGGAAAAAAGAACTTGTTAAGATTCCTTTGTTTGGATTCTTTTATAAACGTGTTTGTATTCTGGTAGACCGTGGAGATAGCAAAAGTAGAACGGCAGTATACCGAAGAGCCCAAAAAAGATTAAATCAAGGATTAAGTATTTGTATTTTCCCTGAGGGAGGAGTTCCTGACGAACATATTGTTCTAGATAGTTTTAAAGATGGTGCTTTTAAAATGGCGATAGCACATAAAATTCCCGTAGTGCCTATGACGTTTTACAACAATAAAGCACGTTTGCCTTTTACCATCACTAAAGGAAAACCGGGAATAAGTAAGGTTACTGTGCACCATTTTTTCAAAACTGAAAATCTAGATGAAGCCCATAAAGCCAGCCTTCGAGAAGAAATTAGAACCATTATACTAAATAACCTTACAAACTCTGGCAGTAAGTAAAATGAGAAATACATTTTTCATTTTTTTTATTCTATTTGGAATAGTAATCCACGGACAAAACAAAATTTCTGAAAATGTCTTGATGGAATGTATTTACAGGAATTATCCTGATCACGGAGTTGCGTTAAAGCAATTAATTTTAGATTTTGAAGATAAGTTACTTCAAGAAAAAGTAATCGCAGATTTTAGTGGGTCTAGTTATAGAAGGGTTATTAACCAAATGGCGAAGGACACCTTTCTCACCAACCAATTTTTTTTTAATTTTTCTGATGAATGGGAAAAAGTCGCAAACTCTTTTGACAGAATAAACAAGAACTGCCGTAATACTATTCTAAAAGAAAATTCGCTACCCTTTGAACTAAAAGTTAGTGACTTAATCTCAAAAAAAAACAGACAAAGCTCATCTGATATAGCCCAGATAATGCTGCAGATTTTTTCAGATAAAGATTTAGAATTAGAGTACATCAAATTAAATCTATTCCTATTCATGGCAACATCAGCTACCACCAACATTGATGGATCTGACAAATTATTACCCCCTATAAGTTACAGTGAAAATGCATTTCAAATAGAAATAAATAGCCACAATGAGATTTACTATGCAGACACGGTGGTTTCAATAAATGAATTAAGCGAATTACTGAAAGCTTACCTGTTAAAAAACACCTCAAATGCTACTATACTTATAAGTTACAGTGAAAACACAACTTATGGAGATTATATAAAATTACAACAAGCAGTTGTACGTAGTATAGTGGCACTAAAACAAGAATATGCCTTAGATATTTATGATCTAAGCTATGATGCACTAAAAATTGGTGATAAAGATAAAGTAGACCTCATGTATCCACTAAATAGTATCGAAACAGAAGTTAAAAATCATTAGAATATAAAACTCACGCCACTATATACGCCAAGAGAGAAAGGCTGAAAATCGCCTGAAGTATTTGAAAACGTATTTAATTGATATTTAAAAACAGGTTCTACATTAAATAGAAGTTTCTGCGTGAGCTTATAGTTAAATCCGAATCCAAAATTGGTGCTAAAATTTATTGCATTAATATTATTTGCCTCCCCTACTTCTGTCGTTTGATCACCAGAGTTTAAGAACACATCATTATTTAACAAAAATAACGAGCTTACCCCGCCAATAACATCAATTCCAAAACGTTTATCCAATAACGCATAATTAAGCTCTAACGGCACTTCTAAATACCCAAACTGCTGCGATAAGTCGCCATTTAAACTAGCAGACTTCGCCGTTACATCATTTGCAATAGCCGCTCCCTTAGTATCAAGATTTAATTCACTCTGAACTACAATATTTTTAGAGGTTGGTTTATAATCAATATTCGCAATTTGTATCGTTGCTGCTCCATTTACAGACGAACTAAATTCAATTTGATTGGTATTATACCCATAATCTACTTTGTGGATTCCTGTACGTACTTTTAATTTTCTAGAAACCTCATAGGCTACGGCTATTCCGTAACTTAAGTTTACATTTCCTGTTTTTGTATTAGAAACAAATGCAGAATGAATTGGAGAACCTTCGCCCATACCATTAAAGTATACCGGAGCAATACTAGGACTTAACGACCATTTATTTGTATTGTTTTCCGCAATAAGTTCTTCCTCATCTTCTATTTCATCAAAGATTGATTTTTTCTTGGCTTCCTTTTTATCTAATTGATCTTCTTCTACGTTAACAGCAAGTTCCGTTGTGTTTCCGTTATTTTTTAATGCGTTCCCGGAACCATCATTCTCTTTAAGTGGTTTTTTATTCTGATGCATAGAATTATCAGCCAACCCCGCTGATTTTTTAGTAGCAGATTCTAATTCATTCCTAGTATTTAACACTAATTCTGATGACTGTTTAGTAGTAGCATTTGTTATTTTCCCTTGTTTATTGGCTGCTGCAAGCTTAGTTTTAGACGTATTAAAAATTGCTTTTTTTGTATTTGTTACACTACTATCCTTGGTAGCGGCACTGTTTGAGCTATCAATTTCATCAACAACATAAGAAGGTGCTGTGTTAAAATTATTTTGTTCTTGTGCATTAGCATCAAATTCTTCCTGTACATGGGCAGGAGAGGATTCTGCTGCATTTTCGTTTTTAGATTTTTCAATAATTCCCTTAGGCTGTTCTTGAACAGGATGTTCCACATCTGTAACAGAAGGGTTTGCTTCTATATTCTTAGCAAACGGGTTTATAAGGAATAGCAAAATAACCAATGCAGCAGCTACGCCACCTAATTGCCACCACCATATCGGAATTATTTTTCGCGATTTATTTTGGTCTAAAGATTCTTCAATAGCCATCCAAACTTTTTCGTCTGGAACTTCATCAAAATCTCTGAACTGTTCACGAAACAATTCATCTAAATTCTTTTTACTCATTATCTACGTATTATCTTCCAAATTGGCAGTATCCTTAAACTAGAATGTCATAAAATAACTTCCCGTTTTATATCTGCTTCTATTTTATCTTTTAAAATCATTCTAGCCCGCGCTAAATTAGATTTTGAGGTACCTAAAGAGGTCCCCAGCAATTCACTAATTTCTGCATGAGAATATCCGTCTAAAACATATAAATTAAAGGTTAGCCTATATTTATTAGGCAAATCTTGTATGTATTGTAGTAAACTAGTTAAGCTAATCTCTGAATAGTTTGATTCTACGACTATTTCTTCTTCAATATTATCATGAACAAGACTAAGGTTAGTCTCCTTCCTATATTTCTGCAAAACAGTATTAACGGTAACCCGTTTTATCCACCCCTCAAAAGAACCTTTAAACTTAAACTGGTCTATTTTTTTAAAAATAACCATAAAGCTATCATGCAAATTATCCTCTGCCTCCGTTTTATTGCGAGAATACTTAAGACAAACCCCAAACAATACTCGAGAGTAATCCCGATATAATTGCTCTTGGGCTTTTCTATTGCCTTTTTTGCAGTTGTTTATGAGGTCTTCTAGACTCAAAATTAAGTGGTATGTTTAAAGGTTGATAATCCTATTAATACGCGTTCACTGGCACTTCTATTTCTAAATATAGTGGTTCACCCTCAGCATCTTCACCTGTATAAAATTTAAAAAGATAGGTGTCCTGATATAAAACAATAAAATTAAACGAAGTTTCTACTTCTTCCAAAACTTCTTTGCAATCATCAGAATCACTTAACATAGAGCCAATCGCAGCAACATTTCTTACCGTAGTTTCTTCATTTACAATATCAAAACCTTCAAAAAAAGCACAATCTGATCCTCTCAGGTATTTTACTTTTATCTCATAAGTTTCATTTAATTCAAAAGATTCTGGCAACTCTACACTTTCTATCGGAAATGCTACAAAACGAAAATTTTCAGTATCTTCTAAGCTACATCCTGTAAAACTTAGTACTATTAGCAACATCATGGAGAAGGCAAATAGGTTCCTCATAACTTAATTTTTTTATTAAGATGATACAGATTGCCAATGGTTGCGTTTAAAAAAAGAAAATCCCGATTTTTACATCGGGATTTTTAATTTAACTTTTTACAGTTTTTATGGCTTCTCTAATTTTAGCATCGAGTTCTTCTTGCAACTCGGGGTTATCTAATAGTAAGTTTTTAACGGCATCACGGCCTTGTCCTAGTTTGGTATCCCCATAACTAAACCAAGAACCGCTTTTCTTAATAATCTCATATTCTACCCCTAAATCAATTACCTCACCGACTTTAGAAATACCTTCACCATACATGATATCAAACTCTGTTTGACGGAATGGTGGTGCTACTTTATTCTTCACCACTTTTACTCTGGTTTTGTTACCCTGAACATTACCATCGGTATCTTTTATTTGTGTAGATCTTCTAATGTCTAAACGTACAGATGCATAAAATTTTAATGCATTACCACCTGTTGTTGTTTCTGGGTTACCGAACATTACTCCAATTTTTTCACGCAATTGGTTAATAAAGATTACGGTACATTTTGTTTTACTAATTGAACCGGTAAGTTTACGTAAGGCTTGAGACATTAAACGTGCATGAAGACCCATTTTAGAATCTCCCATTTCACCTTCAATTTCACTTTTCGGTGTTAATGCTGCAACAGAATCTATTACAACAATATCAATAGCACCAGAACGAATTAAGTTATCGGCAATTTCTAAACCTTGCTCCCCGTTATCTGGTTGTGAAATAATTAAATTATCAATATCTACACCTAATTTTGCTGCATAAAAACGGTCAAAAGCATGCTCTGCATCAATAAATGCTGCAATACCACCATTTTTTTGAGCTTCCGCTATAGCGTGTAATGTTAAGGTTGTTTTACCTGATGATTCTGGTCCGTATATTTCAATAACTCTTCCTCTAGGATAGCCTCCAACACCTAAAGCAACATCTAATCCTAAAGATCCAGATGGAATTACTTCAACGTCTTGAGCAACACTATCTCCCATTTTCATAACAGCACCTTTACCGTATGTCTTGTCAAGTTTATCTAGTGTAAGTTTTAATGCCTTTAATTTTGCTTCTTTTTCCGAACTCATTTTTTTTGTATTAAGGAAGGCTAAATTACCAATTCTTTTCGCATATAACAATTTGAGAAGCAACCTTTTTAGAAATCACACCTCTTATAAGTAACGAACGCTTTCGCATATACTATTATAGTATTGTAATGGGCAGTGATGATCACTACATTTCTAATAAATTTCTATGAAAAAGAAGAAGTTTAGTAATCAATGAAGGCCTTGAAAGTTTTCAAGGCCTTTTTAAATTTTTATTTCTTTTTTAAAAGGGAATCATTTACAAGATGTTTCCCTTAAAACTTTGGTTAAACTTATCAAAACCACTAAATTTGCACTCTTAAATTATTCTTTAACTCAAAAAATTAGTATAGCATGCAACTGTACAATACGTTGAGCGCAAAAGAAAGAGAAGCTCTTATCGAAGAAGCTGGTAAAGAACGACTTACAATCTCTTTCTATCAATATGCGCATATTAAAAATCCAGAACTTTTCAGAAATCACCTGTTCATTACTTGGAATGAATTAGATGTTTTAGGTAGAATTTATATTGCTTTCGAAGGCATAAATGCCCAATTATCTGTTCCAGCAGAAAATTTTGAAGCCTTTAAAACACATTTAGATAGCATTAGTTTTTTAGAAAATGTTAGACTTAATGTAGCTATTGAGCAAGACAACAAATCTTTTTTGAAATTAAAAGTTAAGGTGCGCGATAAAATTGTTGCCGATGGTCTTGACGACAATTTATTTGACGTTACCAAAAAAGGAATTCATGTTGATGCTGAAAAGTTTAATGAACTAATTGAAGATCCGGATACCGTTTTGGTAGATATGCGTAACCATTATGAAAGTGAGATTGGCCATTTTAAAAATGCCATTACCCCTGATGTAGATACGTTCAGAGATTCTTTAGATATTATTGAAAACGATTTAAAGGATCACAAAGAAGATAAAAAACTAGTGATGTATTGTACTGGTGGAATCCGCTGTGAAAAAGCCAGCGCCTATTACAAACACAAAGGCTTTAAACAAGTGTATCAATTAGAAGGCGGAATTATTGAATACACGCGGCAAGTTCAAGACAAAAAGTTAGAGAATAAATTTATGGGGAAAAACTTTGTTTTTGACCATAGAAGAGGTGAGCGTATCACAGATGATGTCATTGCAAATTGCCACCAATGTGGCAAATCTTGTGATAATCATGTAAATTGTGCTAATGAAGCTTGCCATTTATTATTCATACAATGTGAAGCATGCGCAACGACGATGAATCAATGTTGTTCTACAGAATGTAAAGACATCCATGAATTACCTTTTGAAGAGCAAAAAGCGCTACGTAAAGGCAAAACAGTAAGTAATAAAATATTCAAAAAAGGCCGGTCTGAAGTATTAAAATATAAAAAATAAGAGTAAAGATTACTTTAGTACTACAAGTACTAACACTTAAAAACCTCATCATCAATATGCTGAGGTTTTTTATTTTAAATTGGCCTCCTACTCAAAATATATTATCAGTCTCTTTTTTTAAAATTTTCGTCACATCGAAAAATCACTATCTTTACAGTTATTAAATTTTAGTATGAATCTTTTTTCTTGCAGACTACTGGTCTTCAAGAAACCAATATAAAAAATATGGGTTGTAGCAGTTGTTCAACTGGTAAAGACGGACAACCAAAAGGCTGTAAGAATAACGGAACTTGCGGAACTGATGGTTGTAATAAACTTACAGTTTTTGATTGGCTCTCAAATATGTCACTACCAAATGGAGAAAAACCATTTGATTGCATAGAGGTCCGATTTAAAAATAGCAGAAAAGAATTTTTTAGAAATTCAGAAAATTTATCCCTTTCCATTGGTGATATTGTCGCTACACAAGCGCAATCTGGCCATGATATTGGTATGGTTACCTTGACAGGAGAACTTGTAAAAGTTCAAATGAAAAAGAAGAATGAAGACCATACCAACAAAGAATTACCAAAAGTATACCGTAAAGCCTCTCAAAAGGATATAGATATTTGGCAAAAATGTAGAGATCGCGAAGCAGAAATTCAAAAACGATCCCGAGAATTAGCCATTGCTTTAAATCTTCAAATGAAACTTTCTGATGTAGAATTTCAAGGAGATGGTTCTAAAGCTACCTTCTATTATACGGCAGAAGAACGGGTAGATTTTCGCCAGTTGATAAAAGATATGGCGAAATCTTTTGGAATACGAATTGAAATGCGCCAAATAGGATACCGCCAAGAAGCACAGCGCTTAGGGGGTATTGGTTCTTGTGGCCGTGAATTGTGTTGTTCTACTTGGCTTACAGATTTTAGATCTGTTAGTACCTCTGCTGCACGCTACCAACAACTATCTTTAAATCCGCAAAAACTAGCAGGACAATGCGGAAAACTTAAGTGTTGTTTAAATTACGAGCTAGATATTTATTTAGACGCATTAAAAGATTTTCCTGCTTCAGACACCAAAATTATCACAGAAAAAGGGGTGGCCTTATGTCAGAAAGTAGATATTTTTAAAGCTACACTTTGGTTCTGTTATAAAGATGATTGGGCAAATTGGCATGCCTTATCAAAAGAGCATGTAAATGAAATGCTTGAGAAAAATAAACGCAACGAAAAGGTTTCTAGTCTTGAGGAATATGCCATTGAGGAATCTGAAGAAAAAGAGCAAGAAAAAGTTTTCGAAAATGTTGTAGGTCAAGACAGTTTAACACGATTTGATAAACCGAAACAACCTAAAAACAATCGGAATAAGAAAAGGAGTCCAAACAAAAAACCACAGCAAAACGCGGGTACAGCTGCAACTCCAGAGGCTAAGCAAAATAGCCCCGCAAATAACCCTAACCAAAAGGCAAAACCAAGTAGAAATAAGCCTAGGAAACCAAGACCTGCAAAAACTGCAGATACCGAGGGTAAACCTAGCGCGCAAATAAATCAGAATCCACCAAATCCAGAGGGTACCGCTCAAAAAAGAAACAACAATAAGCGAAGAACTAACAATAAAAAAAGACCTACTGACAATGACAATGGCTAAGTATTTGTTTTGTTTTTTATCAATTGTACTTTTTGTTTCTTGTGATTCTAGTATCGTAAAATCTGAGTACAAAACAACTCCAGATGGTAGTTGGGATAAAGATAATATACTAGAATTTCAAATTGCAGCGTTAGATTCAACGCAACAGTATGATATTTTCATTAACCTGCGAAATGATGAAAAATACGCATTTAGTAATATTTTTTTGATTGCAGAGTTACAATATCCTGATGGTGCTTCGGTAAAGGACACTTTAGAATATGAAATGACTTTACCAGATGGTAATTGGTTAGGCAAAGGTTCTGGAAGTATAAAAGAAAGTAAACTTTGGTATAAAGAAAACATCACTTTACCATTAGAAGGCGTATATAATTTAAAAATTTCTCATGCCATGCGAAAGAGTGGACGAGTAGAAGGAATTATAGACTTAGAAGGCATTACAGATGTCGGGTATCAAATTGAAAAACACAATTAATTAAAGGAATGGCAGCGGCTCCCAAAAAAAAACAAAAGAACAATTTTTTCAAATTCATAAAATGGTTTTGGATCCTTTTCATTACAGGACTTCTAGCTGTAGTTTTAATTTTCCTAGCAGCTTCGTGGAACTGGTTTGGAGAGCTTCCTACCTTTGAACGTTTAGAAAACCCACAAACGAATTTAGCAACAGAAATTATTTCTTCTGATGGAGAAACATTAGGTAAATATTATATAGACGATAACCGTACTCCAATACCTTTTGAAGAGTTACCAAAAAACCTAGTGAATGCATTAGTAGCTACAGAAGATGCGCGTTATTTTGAGCACTCTGGAGTTGATGCACGTGGAACCATTCGTGCTTTTGCGTATTTAGGTTCCAAAGGGGGTGCAAGTACCATTTCTCAACAGTTGGCAAAACAGTTGTTCACAGGTACAGCATCTCGTGGATGGAAACGTTACACTCAAAAAATTAAAGAATGGGTTATTGCCACCCGTTTAGAGCGTCAATACACTAAGGAAGAAATTATAGCCATGTACTTTAATATCTATGATTTTGGTAACAATGCGGATGGAATACGTTCTGCTGCAAAAATCTATTTCAGTAAAGAACCTAAAGAGTTAAACGTATCAGAATCTGCTATGTTAGTAGGTATGTTTAAAAACTCCTCTTTATACAATCCTAGACCTAAAAGAAATCCTGAAGGAACCAAAAACAGACGTGATGTTGTTTTGGCTCAAATGGCAAAATATGAGTTTATTCCTGAAAAACTAAAGGATTCATTACAAAAACTACCCTTAGCATTACGCTATTCTCCTGAGTCGCATAGTGATGGTTTGGCCACCTATTTTAGAATGCACTTGCAGAGTTTTTTAAATCAATGGATTTCTAAAAACCCGAAACCAGCATTAAAAGGAGAAAGAGATAAATGGAATATTTATTTAGACGGATTAAAGGTTTATACTACCATTGACTCTAGAATGCAGAGGAATGCAGAAGATGCAGTACAAGAGCATATGAAAAATTTACAAGCAGAATTTTTCAATCAAAATACTCCTGAAAGGAATAAAACTGCCCCTTTTCTAGACATAAACACAAGTCAGATTAACAGTATTATGGAACGCGGTATGAAAGTTTCTGACCGTTGGAGAAAAATGAAAAGTAACGGGAAATCTGAAAAAGAGATCAGAGCATCTTTCAAAGAACCTACACCTATGGTTGTTTTTGATTGGAATAGTGTTGGTAATGAAAAGGACACTATTATGACTCCTTTAGATTCCATTCGCTATTATAAATCATTTTTAAGAACTGCAATGATGTCTATGGAACCACAAACCGGACATGTAAAAGCATGGGTTGGTGGTTTAAATTATAAGCATTTTCAATATGATAATGTAATTCAAGGAGCCCGCCAAGCAGGTTCTACGTTTAAGCCATTTGTATACGCTGCAGCAATTGACCAATTACGTCTATCTCCTTGTGAAACATTATACGATGATGAATACTGTATTGAAGCCGGTAAACATGGAAATCAAGAAGCATGGTGTCCTAAAAACTCTGATGGCAAGTATAGCTTAAAAAACATGAGTCTTAAAACGGCTTTGGCAGGATCTGTAAATACAGTAACTGCGCAATTAATGGATAAAGTAGGACCAAAACCTGTAGTGGCCATGGCTAAAAATATGGGAATTACTAGAGATATACTTGAAGTACCCTCTATTGCCTTAGGTACCGCAGACGTTAATGTCTATGAAATGGTAGGTGCTTTTGGGACTTTTGCAAATGAAGGTGTATATGTAAAACCGGTACTAGTTACTAGAATTGAAGATAAAAACGGAACTGTTCTTTATGAATATGTACCCGAAACAAGGGATGTCATGAGCAAAGATGTAGCCTATGCTATGGTAGATCTAATGCAAGGGGTTGTACAATCTGGTTCTGGAGGAAGATTAAGACACAGCTATGCCAAAAATAATGCTGTTTATAAAGAAGTGGTTACAGGCTACCCTTACAACTTAACAAATCCTATTGCAGGTAAAACAGGTACTACTCAAAAAAATAGTGATGGTTGGTTTATGGGAATGGTACCTAATTTAGTCACTGGCGTTTGGGTTGGTGGTGAAGAACGGGCTACCCACTTTAATAGAACAGCTTATGGGCAAGGAGCCACTATGGCACTTCCTATTTGGGGGCTGTACATGGTTAAAAATTATGCAAATAAAGAATTAGATATTTCAGATGGTAATTTCAAAAGACCCGCTGGTATGTCTATAGAACTAGACTGTTCTAAGTTTCAAGAAGATAAAAAGGACGATACGAGTCCTGAAGAAGATGATTTAGATGATTTAGATTTTTAATCTAAAATACAAAATCTTAAAATGCCCTTAACTTTTTCCTGAAAAGTTAAGGGCATTTTTCATTTAAAAAATAGTAATTTAGAGGCAACTCAATTTATATTATAATGATTAAGAAAACTGTTTCTAATGTTCATGAAGCTTTAAAAGGTGTTGAAGATAAAATGACGTTTATGCTAGGCGGCTTCGGACTATGCGGAATACCCGAAAATGCTATAGCAGAATTGGTGTCTTTAGAAGTAAAAGATATAACCTGCATTTCTAATAATGCTGGTGTAGATGATTTTGGCTTAGGCTTACTATTGCAAAAACATCAAGTAAAAAAAATGATCTCCTCTTACGTAGGTGAGAATGATGAATTTGAAAGGCAGATGCTAAGTGGTGAACTAGATGTAGAATTAACACCACAAGGAACATTGGCCGAGAAATGTAGAGCAGCACAATCTGGTTTCCCTGCTTTTTACACTCCTGCAGGTTATGGTACCGAAGTTGCGGAAGGAAAAGAAACCCGAGAATTTAACGGAAAGATGTATGTGTTGGAAGAGGCATATAAAGCAGATTTTTCTTTTGTAAAAGCATGGAAAGGAGACGAAGCTGGGAATTTAATTTTTAAAGGAACTGCTCGTAATTTTAATCCTGTAATGTGCGGCGCTGCAAAAATTACGGTAGCTGAGGTAGAAGAGCTTGTTCCAGCAGGGGAATTAAACCCCAATGAAATTCACGTCCCAGGCATATTCGTACAACGCATATTCCAAGGGAAAAATTATGAAAAGAGAATTGAACAACGTACGGTAAGGAAAAAGAATTAATTTGAATTATCCCTTGAAGTAGTTTCATTTTCTGAAAGAATAAGAACCAATAATCAATTTGAAATGGTTTCTCAGATTTTTAGAAGTGAAACATCAATAAGTACAAATATTAGAGAGGCTTCAAACACAGAAAGTAAAAGAGATTTTATTGACAAGTTTAAAATTTAGGCGAAAGAAGCTGATGAACTCAAGTATTGGTTAGACTTATGTAAATCTTCCGAGCATTATCCTGATTCAAAAGAAAAGCTTACAAAAAATTAAATTAATAATTTTGATTATTGCCAAAACTATCTCTACCCGCAAAAAAGTTCAAGTGTAAAATCTTCAAATTAATTCATTTTCAAATTTTCAAATTAAAGAAATGTTAGACAAAATAGGTATAGCGAAACGTATCGCAAAAGAAGTAAAAGACGGCTATTATGTAAACTTAGGTATCGGGATTCCTACCTTAGTTGCTAATTATGTTCGCGAAGATATAAGTGTAGAATTCCAAAGTGAAAATGGTGTTTTAGGCATGGGACCTTTTCCTTTTGAGGGAGAGGAAGATGCGGATATTATAAATGCTGGCAAACAAACCATTACCACCTTACCAGGAGCGTCTTTCTTTGACTCTGCTACGAGTTTTGGTATGATTCGAGGTAAACATGTAGACCTAACAATTTTAGGCGCTATGGAGGTCTCTGAGAATGGCGATATCGCTAACTGGAAAATTCCTGGTAAGATGGTGAAAGGAATGGGTGGTGCTATGGATCTAGTTGCTTCTGCAGAAAATATTATTGTTGCTATGATGCATACCAATAAAGCTGGAGAATCTAAGCTTTTAAAAAAATGTAGTTTACCCCTTACAGGCGTAGGATGTGTCAAAAAAATTGTAACCAATCTTGCGGTATTAGAAGTTACTCCAAAAGGATTTAAACTTTTAGAACGTGCTCCAGGAGTGCGTGTAGAAGACATTATAAAAGCAACTGAAGGCACACTAATCATTGAAGGAGACGTTCCTGAAATGATGAGTTAAGCTAAGCTTCCATTGAAAAAATAAGAATAGCCAACGTTTTTTTATAATTTCACAACATTTATATTTCAAAATCTAATGTTTTTTATTAGATTTACGGAACAACAACTATAAACCCCAAGTTTATAATTTAACAACCTTATTATACTATGGAAGCACAAATCAGTCATTCTTCTTCTCAAGAAGAAATTCAAGTTTACAGAAACAATTTTATTAGTGGAATTATCGTACTAGTTAAAAAACTTTTTATGGTATAAGTCCCTCCTTAAAATTAGAAAAAGAGCAACTCACAAGTTGCTCTTTTTTTTTGGTAAAAATTTATCAGATGACACCTCCAAATACTAACAAGAAGCAATTTTAAAGCGTTTTAAGCCTCTTTTATAGCGAACTCTTTAGATTATCAGTAAAACATTAAAAGAAGCCTCACGAGAATCAGAAAGCTATCTCATAAAATGGATAGGGCTACCGATTATTACCGACACTAAAAGAATCCCTTGAATAACATTCAAATCAAAATTTACTCCCGTTAAACGATTAAATGGACACTTAAAAGAGTGAATACAATTTGACACTTCTATACACCTGATTAATAGCCATTTCAACCATTATAGTTTATTAAAGCACTGGATATTACAACCTTGAACTATTGTTAATTAATAATTTGGGGATTATGAGGAATATTTTACTCGTTAAAGAAATTTATTTTGAAGCTTTTAGGAATTTGGGGAATTTCCTAATCAAAAACTATTTGCAACTATTTGCATGGTGTTGTTTTGCCTTAATCGGTATATCAATCTATGCACTCGTGTTTAGAATGTCTACCGGTTTTGCGTTTCAATAAAGTAAATTTCGACAAAAATTAACCCCTACTGCTTTCGCAATAGGGGTTTTTTAATACTAAAAAAAAAAAAACTTATTATCTAAATGCAATAGTTTTCATAATTGCTTCTAACTCAAACATATTGTCTCTTTTTTGAGAGGCAGGAGCAAAAGTAAATCCTTCTACTATTAATTTTCTGTTATTCTCTTTATCGTTAATGATGTACAATAAGTATGGGCCTCCCATTGGGTAATCACTCATTTCCCAAAGACCTCTTACTTCTACAGCCTTTTTTCCACCAATTTCTGCTGGATACACATGAGGAGCAAACATTTTTTCAGAAACCATATGGTTTTTCTTGCCTGCTATATCTTCTCCTGGAATATAGATACTACCTATAGAATCTCGCATTCTAAGAATATCTTTTACCAATGTAGAATCATTTTTAAAATAATCTTCTGGCATAGTATACATAATAACATTCATAGTACCCTTAGGCACTTGACGGTCATACCAAACAAAATTATCTTCTTGTCTTCCTACTCTATAAGCAGAAGGAATATCTAAACTAACTTTAAAATTTTTAGATAGAATGCTGTCTTTATTTAACGAGCGCTTAAAACGTTTTTGAGCTTCAGAAATTTCTAACCCTCTAAAAGCTTTAATAATCTCATCTGCTTTAGCATCTATCTCTTTTTTAATTTCTTGAATGTTCTTACCAGAAATTACACCAACTTTTTGTGGTTTAGCATAAACATCTGTTTTAATCAATGCTTTATTTGTACTATCTCTAGTAACATACAAGACCGATCTAGAATGCTGAACACTTCCTGTAAAAACAGATGGTGGCATGTAATTAATAGTAAATAATGGTTCTTCTAAAGTAAGACCTACAACTGGTGCTGCAAAATGCTCCCGAACTTTATCCCCTACTTCACCCTGCCATAACTCATTATCCATAACCACGGCCAATGAATTTATAGCACCAATAGATTCTGGTAAATATTTTACACTCTTATCATCTTTACAGGATACAAATAGAAGTACAATGGCGAAAAAACCTACTATTTTTTTCATAAAAAATTATTCTTTAGGGTTGACAATCACACAACACAAGTTTCGTGCCTAATTTTAAGTTATTGCCACTAATCCCATTCCATTTTTTTAAATTCTCTACAGAGACACCAGGATGTTTGTTAGAAATTGTCCAAAGAGAATCTCCTGATTTTACCGTATACACTTTGGTAGCAGATGCAATAGCACTCTTTGTACTTGTTTTAGGACTACTTTTAGTAGTCTTACTTGCAACGCTTACAGGTTTTTTAGAATGGATTGTTAAACGCTGACCAATTTTTAAATTATTACTCCTTAAATTGTTCCATCGTTTAATCTCACTTACTCTAACGCCATAACGCCCAGCTATCTTCCCTAAGAAATCTCCACTTTTAACTCTATAGCGAATCTGATTTTTCGTTTCGACTAATTTTGGTAAAACTTTTTCTTCAATTTTTAACTGCTCCTCTACATGTGCATAGATAGCATCTTCATTTGCTACAAATTTACCAATAGCATTTAGAGGCAAACGGAGCGCATAATTTTCTTCTTCTATAAACGGTATAATATTTAATTTATAAGAAGGATTTAATACTTCTAATTCTTCAACAGATACGTCTACTAACTCTGATATTTGTTGAAATGTAATTAGTCTTTTTACATGAATCGTATCTGTTTGAAAATAAGGACGCTCCGCATTTTTAGGCTTTAAACCATGCTCGTCCGCATATTCAAATAAATACATGGTAGCTAAAAAAGCTGGAACATAGCCCGCTGTTTCACGAGGTAAATAATCCCGGATATTCCAATAATTTCTATACCCACCAGATCTTCGTATTGCTTTATTTACATTTCCCGGCCCAGAGTTATAGGCAGCCAAAGCAAGATCCCAATCGTCGTAAATATCATGTAATTTTGAAAGATAAGCACAAGCAGCTTTCGTTGCTTTTATAGGGTCACTACGGTCATCGACATAACTACTCACATCAAGATCATACATTTTACCGGTAGGATACATAAATTGCCACAGTCCTGTAGCACCAACTCTAGATGTAGCCCTAGGATTTAAAGCAGATTCTACAATGGCTAAATATTTTAATTCTAGTGGAATATTATAACTTGCCAATTCTTGCTCAAACATTGGAAAATAGAACTGACTAAGGGTAAGCATACGCTCCATTAGTCCTCTTTTTCTTTTTAAGAAAGATTGAATAACACTTTCAAGAGAAGGATTATATTCAATATTAAAAGGTGTTTTCTGATTTAATTTTTCTAAACGAAGTTTAAGCGTTTCGGTATCGATAGTTGCCAAAAAATTTTCATCAATCTCTAGCTCAGATATCTCCTCATACATTTCATCAAAAAGAGGAGCGCTATCAGACAATTCTTTTAGCCAAAGACTATCATATTTCGCAGCAAGCAAATGATCTTCTAAATGATATTTATCATCCTTTTTAACAATAAAATTAGGATGTTCAATAGTACCATTAGGAGCTACCTGAATAATATTATTTTGTGTATTTTTTAGAACTTTTACTGTAGTATCTAAAGGAATATCTTTAGACTCAATAATTCTGGTCGTATTTCTTTTAGGCGAAGTTTGCGCGTATATACTTGTACTGCAAATAACTACAGAGAAAAGAGTTAGTATTTTACTGTGTTTATAAATCATAAAAAAAACCTTTATTAGAAAGCAATAGACGAAAATCGTCTTTTTTTTACAAAAAAAAAATTTTCACTCCTAATTTAACCTTTCCAACAAAAGTCTTTTTAATGATAATCTGTTACATGTTATAGTATTGCAGCAATACCAGGTAATGTTTTACCTTCTAAGCTTTCTAACATTGCACCACCACCTGTAGAGACATAACTTACTTTGTCTTCAAAGCCAAATTGCTTTACAGCTGCAACAGAATCTCCGCCACCTACTAATGAGAAAGCTCCTTTTTCAGTTGCCTCCGCAATATAGTTTCCTATAGCAATAGTTCCTTTTGCAAAAGTTGGCATTTCAAAAACACCAATAGGTCCATTCCAAAGAATAGTTTTAGATTTTAAGATAACTTCTTTAAAGATTTCCAACGTTTTTGGACCAGCATCTAAACCTTGCCAACCATCAGGAATTTCTGTTACAGGAACAATTTTAGTATTTGCATCGTTACTAAAATCATCAGCAGCCAAAACATCTACAGGAATATGAACTTCTACTCCTTTTTCTTTAGCTTTCTTTAAAATTTCTAATGCTAATTCTTGTTTATCATCCTCACAAATAGAATCGCCCACTTTACCACCTTGTGCTTTAATGAACGTATATGTCATACCACCGCCAATGATTAAATGATCTACTTTATCTAGAATATTTTCAATAATAGTAATTTTAGAAGATACTTTTGAGCCTCCTAAAATAGCACAAACTGGTTTTTCGCCAGTTGCCATAACTTTATCAATAGCTTCAATTTCCTTTGCTAACAAGTACCCAAAACATTTATTTTCAGGAAAAAATTCTGCAACAACTGTTGTAGATGCGTGTGCTCTATGTGCAGTTCCAAAGGCATCGTTTACATAAATATCTCCTAATTTCGATAATTTTTCAGCAAAAGCCTTGTCGCCTTTTTCTTCTTCTGGATGAAAACGAAGGTTTTCTAATAATAAAACCTCTCCACTTTTTAAGCTAGCTGCAGCAGCTTCTGCTTTTTCACCAACACATTCGTCAACAAATTTAACACTAACGCCTATTGCTTTAGAGACTTCATCACAAATATGTTTAAGCGAAAGATCAGGATTTACTTGTCCGTTTGGCCTCCCCAAGTGACTCATAAGAATTGCACTACCACCATCTTCTAAAATTTTTATTATAGTTGGTTTTGCAGCTTCAATTCTACTCGTATCAGTTACATTTAATTCTGCATCTAACGGCACATTAAAATCTACTCTGATTAATGCTTTTTTTCCTTTGAAATTAAAATTATCTAAAGTTTTCATCTTGATTCATTATTTGAATAGTAACAAATGTAAAAATTTATGCGCTCTATGTGTTACACTATTGCTGTATTTATTGTTGATTTAACAAATTACCTAAGAATCCTTAAATCCATTATGAAATTCACACAATTTACTAGAACCATGTAATTCAGTTTTAAAGACGTATTGAAGAATATAATTTAGAATTGATTGCCACAAAATATCTTATATTTGGCGCATGTTATTCGATTCTATTTTAGGTTTATCACACATAAAAAACCACTTGGTATCTAGTGCGCAAGCAGGTAGAATTCCGCATGCTCAGCTATTTGTAGGATCCGAGGGATGTGGAACACTACCCATGGCAATTGCATATGCACAACATATTCTTTGTGAATCTTCTGAAGCTACAAATGAACAAACAAAGCAAGCATGCCACATTAAGTGTAATACCCTTACCCATCCAGATTTACATTTTGCATTTCCTGTTGCAAATTCTGATAAAGTAAAAAGCCGTGCTGTTAGTGATAATTATATTCAAGATTTTAGAGTTTTTGTTAAAGAGCAGCCTTATGGGAATTTGTTTGATTGGTACCGATTAATCGATATTGAAAAAAAACAAGGCCAGATTGGTGTTGATGAAGCGCAAGAAATTGTAAAAAAACTCTCCTTAAAATCTTATGAAGGAGGCTATAAAATTTGTATAATTTGGATGGCCGATAAACTAAATATTTCTGCATCCAACAAACTTTTAAAACTAATTGAAGAGCCGCCAGATAAAACCGTTTTTATACTTATTGCTGAAGATGAAGAACAAATAATTCAAACTATTCGCTCTCGTTGTCAAGTATTGCATTTTCCGCCACTGTCAGAAGATGCAATTGCAAATGGTCTTATACAACTAGGAATTGCTCAAGACCAAGCTTTACGTTTGGCAAATGAAGCCAACGGTAATTACAACAAAGCCCTAGATCTCATGAATAATGATTCGGAAGATTTAGTTTTTGAAAAATGGTTTGTACAATGGGTTCGTAGCGCATTTAAAGCGAAAGGAAATAAAACGGCCATTCACGATCTTATTTCTTGGAGTGCAGAATTAGCGAAAACGGGAAGAGAAACTCAGAAAAAATTTATTCTGTACTGCATTGCTATTATGCGCCAAGCGATGCTAATTAATTTCAACGCAAAAGAATTGGCCTATATGCGCATTCATGTAGACGGTTTTGACATTAATAAGTTTGCCCCGTTTATTCATGAAAATAATATTATTGAAATTACTGAAGAATTAGAGCGCGCCATCTATCATATTGAACGGAATGGGAATGCTAAAATTATTTTCACAGATTTATCTATAAAATTAACTCGTTTACTGCATAAAAAAGCAGATTTAACCTAATACAATCTATATATGAAACCACTTATAAATAATGCTACTGAAATTATTTTATTAATTTTCTTAATCATCACATTTTTACAAAGCGGGGTTGATAAAATCTCAGATTGGAAAGGAAACCTGAGTTGGCTAAAAGAACACTTTTCAAAATCGCCTTTAAAAAATAGTGTTCCCCTACTCTTAGGCATTGTTTTAATTACGGAGATGATTGCAGCATTATTATGCATAGGAGGCATCTACCAACTACTTGCTGAAAATAAAACAGTTTTTGCTTTTTATGGCGCACTGTTTTCTTGTATTTCGCTTTTAATGTTACTATTCGGTCAGCGTATGGCTAAAGATTATGAAGGGGCAAAAACTATTGCTATTTACTTTATACCCGCCATGTTTTTGTTGTTTTTATTGCAATAAGATTTCTTAATGAAATCTTACTTTTTAAGCATAAAAAAAGCCTCAACAAATGTTGAGGCTTTTTTTATGCTTAGCGTTGAGAATTAGTTCTTATACTTCTCGTTTAATGCTTTTACAATCGGTGCAGTAACTTCTTGTGCTTCTGCTCCGTAAAGAACACTACCACCGTCACCACCACCTAAGATAAACGTATACCCATTATCTTTACCGTACGCTTTAACTTCTCTTTTAACTTTACTTACAATACTATCCATTTCTGTCTGGCTTTGTAGTTGTAATTCTTGTTCTTGTGTTTGTAATTGTTGGCCCATGAACTGACCCTCTTGTTGTAATTGACCGTACTCCTCTTGTGCCTGTGCTTGTGGCATTTTTTGAGCTTTAGCCTGAAAAGCTTGTAATTTCATCTGAAACATTTGAGAAATACTATCTCTCTTTTTCGTTAAAGCATCTATTTTGACTTTGAATTTAGCTTCAACATCAACTTTCTCTTGATACTCTTCCATTAGCTTTTGATTATCAACAAAACCAATTTTACTCTCTTGGCATGCAAAAACACTAAATAGTGCTAAAGCCATTACAATTTTTTTCATGTTTTATTTTTAAGTGTGTCGCAAAAATAGAAAAGGTTTTGGATTATTTGCAAAAAGTTAGCCTTAATGCGCTAATATCTGATATTCTAATCCTTGAACGCCTTTTTTTACGCTAGAATATCTTGAAGTTCTGCGGATTTATCTATTACTGCTTTGGCGTAGGTACATAATGGTTTTATTTTAGCATTTTTTTCCCGAGCCCAATCAATAGCCGCTAGTACCAGTTTTTTACCAATACCTTGGCCGCCAAAATCTGGATTTACTTCAGTATGATTGATACTTAAGGTTTTTGAACCTAGCCAAGCATATTCTAAATGGCCAACTTCTTGATCTTCTATAACAGCCTTAAAAACTCCGTTTTTATCCTGTTCTGATTGTTTTATAGTCATAATAGTTCTTGTCTTATTTTTCTTAAAAATAAGGTTTAGGATTCCTTTTTTGTACTTATTTTAAACTTTTTAGTTTTTTTATCCTTTTACATCCCCCGCCCTACGGGCACCCCCTTCCAAGGGGGAATATCTGCATTAACCATTGTCTCCTTGAGGGGACTGCCCTAGGCTAGGGTGTTTTACAATTGGTTATTATTTTACTGTTTTATTTTTATATTGCCCTGATTACTGTTGCAGGTGATTTTTTGTTGTTAGACTGATTTTTCTTCTTTCTCAAAAATGTATAATGTATTATCTCCGCTAAGTTGATATAGTTTATTATTGGCTAGTTGAGGAATATCCGTTTTTACCCAATCTCCTTCAAACCTATAGTGCCAATCTATTTTCAGTGTTTTTTTATTAAAAGCAACAATACACTGTGGTGTGTAGTCTAAACCCAACTCCAT
This sequence comes from Cellulophaga algicola DSM 14237, assembly GCF_000186265.1. Lineage (NCBI taxonomy): Bacteria > Pseudomonadati > Bacteroidota > Flavobacteriia > Flavobacteriales > Flavobacteriaceae > Paracellulophaga > Paracellulophaga algicola. Next base: position 1,739,956 of record NC_014934.1, on the reverse strand, counting down.
TCGGTTCATTTCTGCTATGGTATAAATATGATTTTCATCTTCTGCATAGCCAGTACTCCACCTAAAACCAGAAAATACGTGTTCTTCTAAAGTATTTTTTAAGGTCTGATAATCTGCTTTGCCCGTAACTAAATCTATTGTTACTAAATAAGCACCTGATAACTGGTATAGGTACGATTTAGAAATATCTAGCTGAAAACCATCAGTAGAAGGCAATTTATGTTGCAAACGCCCTTGAAAAGCAGAACTTCCGTAACCAGGCAGTGCTTGCCATTTTCTATTTAGTTCACCTGTTTTACTATTAATATCTAAAACCAATTGTCCGGAACACGCAACTACTATAGAGTTTTGCCAAGCGCCTATAAATTTATGAACTTCATAGTTTTGTAAGTTGCCATCTCTGTCTTCAAACTTACCTAAAGTTTCTAAATTAAATTTCCATTGCAATTTTGCTTTAGTAAGAGTATAGGCGTAGATTTCGTTGTTTATTAAACAACAGTAAATGTTTTTATTTGAAAAATTAATAGAGTTTTTTTTATCTATAATATCCAAGTTAAGAATTACTTCATTTTTATCAATCAATGCTTCTTGAATATTCCCTTCTTTCAGATATTGATACCCTAAATATGAATTGCTTGAATGGAAAAATGCTTTTCCTTCTCCTTTTTCAATAACTTCTCCAGAAGTTTTATAAATTTTATAGTTGCCATTCCAGTCATTTAAATATACCTTATTATTAAATATTTCAAAACCATCAACAGGTGTGTCAAATATCGAAAATGATTTTTCGTTAAAAAATAACTTTTTATTCGTTAAAAAATATAAGTTATTTTTTTTCGAATACTTAATTACTTTCGATATCTCCTTTTTTTTGTAAAAATTCATTTATTCTGATTTTATAAAACTATACAAGTTAGAATTAACATCATCAATTAGTTCAGTGAATTTTGATTGAGCATTTAAACCTGTAAGATTTAAACTTTGTTTTAATTCGTCATTCATATTATTAAAAATCTGTGTCTTAGTTAGTCCTTTTGAAGCCCCCGCTAGTGCAAGCATCTTGCTTGTGCCGTTACAGCTACTATATTTAGTTCATACGCTCATAATACAATCATCTTAATTTGTCCCAGCAAATCACTTGTGTTCCAAAATCCAAAATTTTTATTTATGCTAATAATACCATTGGTTCTTTCCAATACTAAAATATCTCCATTGAATAATAAGCGGATATCTTCTTTTGTATTATTTAAAATATAAACACATACTTCTATCATATTTAATCTAGCTAATAAATTATCATAAAACTTATCCAATCTAAAATGTATATCACTTGAATAATCCCAATTCTCTTCTACAACTTTATTTTCATCTATTAGATAATCAAAAAAGACCTTTTCTGAAAACGTGAATGAAAACATAAATCCTAATACCTCATATAAGTTTATATTTATGCCTTTATTTATTTTTCCTTTTGAAAATAAAACAGTCTTTTTATTTAGATAGATTTCAATAAAATTAAGTAATGAAACTTCCGTTTTAACTTGTAATATATACTTTAAAGCCATTTTTTATAATTCAATATGTGATATAATATTATTTTTATCCCCCGCTAGCGCAAGCATCTTGCTTGTGCCGTTAAACAAACTAAAAGTTTTACTAATAATTATATCTCTATTTTCAAAATGGTTTGGTCATCTTGGTAATTTCTAGCGCGACTATATTTCCAGTCTACGGGATTAGTTACAAAACTAGACTCTACAGGGTTGTTGTGTGTATAATCTATTTTTTGTTGAATAACTTTTGTACTCCATAATTCTATTGGTTTGTTATGTTGTTGCCAGAATTGCATTTTAGATACATTGCTTTTATTTTTTCCAGCTCTTTCTAACATCCAAAGCAACCATTCTTTTCTACTTTCTTGTGGATTATCTTGAATTGTTTTAATTAATTTTCTAGCTGTAAAACCTTTAAAATCTCTAAGTAGTCCAGAAGAATCTTCTTCATTTGACCTAAAAATTAAGTGAATATGGCTAGGTATAAAACAATAAGCAAATACCTCCATTCCTTTTTCTTTTCTACAATAATTTATACTCTCTTCTAATACATTAAAATAAGTTTGTCTAGTAAATACATCTATCCAATAAACAGTAGCAAAGCTTACAAAGTAAGCTGCTGTTGGGTTATTAAATTTGTATTTTCTGCTCATTTTACTTTTATATAGTTTTGTTGTTCTGCTTACTCTTTACGGCACGAGCGTGACGCTCGCGCTAGCGGGGCTTACTGTTGCAGGTGATTTTTTGTTGTTAGACTGATTTTTCTTCTTTTTCAAAAATATACAAGGTGTTATCTCCGCTAAGTTGATATAGTTTGTTAGTAGATCGTTGAGGAATATCCATTTTTACCCAATCTCCTTCAAACCTATAGTGCCAATCTATTTTCAGTGTTTTTTTATTAAAAGCAACAATACACTGTGGTGTGTAGTCTAAACCCAACTCCATACGGTTCATTTCTGCTATGGTATAGATGTGATTTTCATCTTCTGCATAGCCAGTACTCCACCTAAAACCAGAAAATACGTGTTCTTCTAAAGTATTTTTTAAGGTCTGATAATTTGCTTTGCCCGTAACTAAATCTATTGTTACTAAATAAGCACCTGCTAAGTGGTATAGGTACGATTTAGAGATATCTAACTGAAAACCATCAGTAGAAGGTAATTTATGTTGCAAACGCCCTTGAAAAGCAGAACTTCCATAACCAGGCAATGCTTGCCATTTTCTATTTAGTTCACCTGTTTTACTACTAATATCTAAAACCAATTGTCCAGAACACGCAACTACTATAGAGTTTTGCCAAGCGCCTATAAATTTAAGAACTTCATAGTTTTGTAAGTTGCCATCTCTGTCTTCAAACTTACCCAGAGTTTCTAATTTGAATTGCCAAAGATATTTTCCAGATGGAAACATAAAAGATTCAATGGAATCATCTTTTAAATTTTTAGAAAAAAAATATTTAAGGTTTAAATAAAATATTGTAGAACTACCTTTTATTTTTCCTAATACCTCATTTGTTTTTTGATTTTTAAAAATAGTAACTTTCCTATTTTCTTCTATTTTGGACAAAATTAGGTAATGTTGATAGGTTATTTTAATAAATTCACCTAGAAACTTATAATTAAGCTCTTCAATTATAAATCCACGCCCATAGATATCATTTACGAAGATATTATTTTTGATATTTGATAAATCCTGTAAATCTTCTTCAGATTTAAAAATATTTAATCCTGAATTATATTCATAAACCCTTCTACCTGAAGAGATATATAGGTATTTATCTTTAAGAGCATATGAATTAACTTTTTTTATTATTTTCACAAGCATATAATTAAACTTTAATCATTAAATTTAATATTTGATCAATCCCCGCTAGCGCAAGCATCTTGCTTGTGCCGTTAAACAAACTAAAAGTTTACTAATAATCATATATCAATATGTAAAATGGTTTGGTCATCTTGGTAATTTCTAGCGCTACTATAGTTCTGATCTACAAGATTGCTTATAATCCCTTGCCCTATTTATATTTTCTACTCATTTCTACTTTACTTTTTAGTTACTTATTGTTTCGGCCACGAACGTGACGCTCGCGCTAGCGGGGAAGTAAATTGAACCTGAAATGCGTTTAAAAATTTAGCACTTGGTTCTAATGGAAAAAATACACCTGCTTTTAGGTTTTCTTGTGTAAAACCTAAAATTAAGAGAACAAGTGAAAAGAAATGTTTTAAAACACTAAGCATCCGTTGAAAGACCCTTTCTTTGATTAATGATTTCGTAAAAATTCCCTTCGGAGGATATACATACAAACATATTTATATTAGGGAAAAAGACTTCTACAGCCTCTCCACAATCATTCCACTCGGCGTTTATTAATTCTTCTAATTCAGCTAAAAAATTTGTTATATCTCCTTGATGAATTTCTCTTCGATAAAAAGTTCTAGGAACATTTTCTTGTTGTAAAATACTTTTAAAAAGATCAGTAAACCAAATTGGTACCATAGTTACATCATCCAGATTATTTTCTTCTAATAATATAACTATTATATCTATATTTTCTTGAGTGATAGTTTTTCTGTTTACCTTTTCAAAAAGGTCTATTATTAATGATTCTAACATGATTATTCAGGAAATAAGGTTACTAAACGGTACGTTGATTTATCAGCATTTAGTCTAAATAGGGCAGTATAATTGTTGGTTATTGATTCAATTAAGTTTTTAGTTGCCCCGCTAGCGAGGGCAACTAAAAACGAACTTAAGCCATGTTGTCTTTTTCATTTATTTTTAAATATGAACCACTGTCTATGTAATCCAAGAATGACAAAAAAGTAATGTAATCATCTTGATATAAAGCAGGTTGTTTTTCTACAAAGGATAAATAAACTTTAACTCTTTTATTTTTATATTCTTCATATTTTGAATTGTCACGAAGTTTCATAATAATTAGCACTTTAAATATCGCTACCCCAGGAAACCATTCAAAATAATCCTCCTCCGGCACTTTATTAATAATTTCTTGGTTAATGGCTTCCAATGTGGAGTATTTATTGAAAAACGGGAAGTCTATTTTTTTTATATGCTCCATTATAGCCGTGATATAGTCTCCCGTGTTTTTGGTTTTCAAGTGCTCATTTATCTTTTTAAAATCTTCTTGTTTTCCACCGTTAATATGATTTTTTAAGGTTATCAGCTCATTGTTATCTGATAAATCTGGTATAAACTGTTTAAGTATTTTGTTCACAGGGTTGACTAATATAAATCCATAAACGTAACCTAAAGAAATACTTTTTGATAAGAGTTGGAAAGTTAAATTATATGTTAAGTCTCCAAACTTTTTTGTAGCATCTAACGAATAGAAATGAGGTTCATATACAAATTCAGAAAATCCTAACTTTTCTAATTCAACTTGTACTAGACTAAATATTTTTTTATGCTGGTTTAAAATACTCATTATTCTAATTTGTTTTTAAAGTGGTTTTTAAGGTATCACCCTCGTTAAACAATTTTACTTGAATAAATCGTACAATAAGGCAAATATTAAAATGGGCAAAATTAGTCCTAAGGACGTTACCGTAATATTATATACCCGATCTGCGAATATTCCTGATTGCCAACTATTACCTGTATCAATCGGTTTTCTATTATATCTAGCAACAAAAATTCTTGTAGCGATATCATACAATGAGAAAAAAAATAAAGGCCCTAACATACATAAGAACATTGGTATTTTATATCGTATGACCATTATTAACCCCAGAATTATAAGAATAATTGATAGAATATACATAGCCGTTAAGCCCTTTTTATTTTCTAAAAAAATTCTATAAAACATAAAAATGGTGAATGGAAATAACCATATGGTCATCATCATAAAAATTAATGCTTGATTCATTGTAGTGGCTAATTTTTACGTAACAAAATTCTAGGTTTAATGACACTTGTCTTATCTATTTTGACATTTCTAAGTTCAAGTAATTTTTTTTCTTGTATTTCTTTTACAAACTCTATATTAAATTCTATTTCATGATCATACTCAAATTGATTAAAATTATAAGGGACTCCGTCAGAACGAATGCCACTGGGTTTTCCCCAATCACCAAAAGCTCCACTAATATCCAGAATAAAATAAGTTCCAGACACTAACCAACCTATAGGTCCTCCGTAAAAGCCTATTAAACCCATGGTTATATCAATACTAGCTTTGGTCGTTACATTCCATTTATTAGAATCGTCATTAACCAAAACATCTGTAACTTCATAAAAGCTAATCGCTGCACTTACCCACAACATTTTTTTTCCAACAGCTTTAAACTTTGAAGCTCTATTCAATGCATTTCTTGTGCCTACTTGATGACCTCCTGCTCCTAATCCTTTTTGGCTACTTAGTTTTCTATAAATTCCTTCTTTATTGCGATACCAACCCTTTGCAAATTCTATATTGCTACCGCTTCTCCATGGTGTTAAATTTCCAATGTTACGTGCTCCAAGCGCCCCTGCTGTTTTACCTGTTATTGATACTCCCTTTTTAACAGTAGCATAAAAAGGATCTTCCCAGTACATATATCTTGAAGGTAAAGCGGGAGATGTTTGCTCGCTACCCATTTTATCACCGGTATAAGAATAATCAAATCCCTTTGTAAAAACATCGTTATCCACATAGCGCACATAGGTGTTTGTTTTAGGATCACTAGCACTAAGGATTACTGCGGCTTTATTCGCTGTTTCCCAGTTTGATTCAATTTTTAAATCAATCCGCGCTTCATTCGAAAGTTGTATTCATTTCATCCCATTAAACACTTGATAACCTCCATTAGATTCCCGCACATATTTTTTAGAATCTACTTTAGGCTGTTTAGGCTTTGCCGAAGACTTTCTTAAACTAGCATTATGCTGCATTAACTTGTCAATTTTATAAAACTGACTAGATATTGCAACTCTGGTATTATCAATTTCAACTTGAAAGTGTTCTAAAATTGATTTCCCGGAGGGAGTTCCATTATAGGATTCGCGTTTTGCTGCTTGATAACTTCTATCTATAATAGGTTTTAAAATTTTATCTAACTCTTGTAGGCTCTCTTCTTCCATAAATAAACACTTAAAAATTGTTATTAGTTTGGCTGCTGTTTTACAATGGAATATCAGATTTTAAATACGCTCTGTAAACCTCTTTAGTAAACGTTCAATACACGCTCGTATTGTTAATATCAACCTAAAATACATCACATATTACCTACAATATAAATTATTTTACGAAAAAAGACAACTACATCGCTGCAGTTGCCTTTTCTAATCATCAAAAAAAGGAAGCACCTCATGAGTACTTCCTTCTTTTGAAATTATACCTCTTCTGTACTTTCTATAAACTTCTTATCACGTGTGTTTTTTTGTACTGCAATAGCTGCAAATAAGCTTAAGGTAAAGGACATTCCGTAAAATCCTTTTTCACTTAGGTTTAAATCGGCATTCCATAAACCAATAACCAGTAAGGTTATAGATGCTAATGCAGCAAACCAGCTTATACCATAGTACATATCTGTTACTTCTGTACCTTCCAAACGATCTCGTACATTTTTCTGCACAGATACTGCCGAGAATAACCCGAACAGAAGAATGGTTAAGTAATACCCTTTTTCATTCAAAAGCATGGCTGCATTAGATAACCCTACACAGAAAGCAAGCATACCTGCTACTAATGCCACCCAAGAAGCGCCTATAAAAGCAGGGGTTGGTTTGTTATCAAATTCTTTCTGAATTTTTTTCTTGTTCTTTTCTTCTCCGGTATCGTTACTAAAATTGTAATTCATAATAATTGATTTTTGATGATTAATTATTTTGTTGATTTAGTTTCTTTCAACGGTACAAAGATGGGGAGCCTAGTGTGTTTTGGAAAATCTACTTTCGAATAAAACTTACGATATAAATTATATTAAATTAGAACTATATATTGTATTCATTATATTTATAGATCTTATAACTTACGATATAATGAACATAAATACTGGATTAATAGCGACATTAACCAATGAAGAGCAGAAAAATTTTATTACTCGGTTAAACCAAAGGAATAAGAGACACGACACAAAAAACGTTGCTTTATTCAATATACTGGCAACAAACCCTAATGCTGAACATATTGATGTGCTCCTTTATGGTAAGAAGGCCAAAGGGGCGTACAACGCTTTAAGCAAGCGCCTCTTTGACGGGTTAATAGATTTTATAGCTACAAAGAGTTTTGAAGGAGAGCAATCTGAAGAAATGGAAATTATTAAACTTTTGCTTGCCAGTAGAATTCTCTTTGAGCAAAAAGCATACAAAGTAGCGTTGAGGGTTGTAAAAAAAGCAGAAATAAAAGCGAAACAGCATGAGCTCTATGGTATTTTAAATGAAATATACTACACCCGCATACAGTATACGCATTTAGATAGAAAAGTTGACTTGCAAGAGTTAATCACCCAGTTCAAAGCCAACAAGTTATTATTTCAACAAGAAGAAAACTTAAATCTTTTTTATGCTACTATTAAAAACGAATTGGCAGCAAAAAATAAAAATATTACCCAAACTATAGCCAAGACCTTAGCTGCATTTAATATTTCTATTGAGAATGGTTTAAGCTATCGTTCTTTATATAAAATTGTTGCCATTAATAATGAAGCAGCTCATATTACCCGAGATTTTTACACCTTACTCCCATTTATAGAAAAAGTAAATAGGGAAATAGAACAGAAACAAAAGTTATCTCAAAAACATTTGTTCTATCATATTCAAATTTTGTATTACATCGCCAATTCACACTTCAGAAATAAAGATTTTGAGCAATCTAAGAAGTACTTGGAACGGATGAAAACAGAAATGCAAAGACAAAACAATAGCTATTACCAACGTTTTATACCCCAATACACTTTATTGCTAGTCTTAAATTTAAACTACGCTGGAAAATCAGAAGAAGCTCTAGCATGTTTGGAACAATTTGATTTTGAAAAGTACAAACAGCAGGTTGCATATATCATGGATTTAAAACTAACCACAGTAGTGCTCTTATTTCAGCAGAATAAATGCAAAGAAGCGTTGCAGATTTTCAAAGAATCTCGTCATAGCGATACCTGGTACGCAGAGAAAGGAGGAGAAATTTGGGTGGTCAAGAAGAACCTAACAGAAATATTGCTATATATGGAAATGGAAAATTTAGATCTAGTAGCTTCTAGAATACATAGTTTCCGAAAAAAATACAGCAAACGTTTAAAAGAAAACAAAGAGCACAGAGTTTTAGAATTCTTGAGTTTAGCCACCCACTATTTTTATCATAAAGAAAAAATAGATCAAAATGAATTTATGCTGAAAGTAAAAAAAACACTTATCACCCTACACGAAGAAAAAGAGGATTTATTTGTACTGAGTTTTTATGCGTGGCTAAAATCAAAAATCATGAAAACCGATTTGTATAAAACTACCTTAGAAGTTGTAGCTCAAAAAAATTGATAGGCATGAAGCTATTTTAAAATTTTCCCGAGCGTTCAATAAAATAAAAGTTAAGGAACATATTTTTCAAGATTACGCCAAGTGTCTTCCTCAATTTTTTTTATAAAATTTTTAAATACAGGTCGAAATAGGTATTATAAGAAATATCTATTTCAAAACTAAAAGAAATCAGTAAATCTAATTAAAAACAGTCGATTTTAAATAGGTTATAAATTGATTTAAATAAATAAACAGCTACTTATTAGGCACTAAAGCCAAAACCCTCTCAAAAGAGCTTAAAATGATTATTTAGCCTTTTTTATGACATAAATTAGGGAAGAATACTCCTTAGTTCTCCAAGCCTTTATATTTGAACGCAGCCCCACAAAAAATGCTGCAACGAAGTTTTGTTTTCCAGTTTTATATTTTTCAGATAAAAGGGAAACATAAAATGCATCAAAGATCATAGGGTAGACTTTTGACACTTTTAAATTTTCTTTAGAAAATAGCTTAGTGATAGAAGATTTAGAAAAATGCCAAAGATGTCTAGGCACATCAAAAGCCGCCCAATACTCTTTATAATATTTTGCATCGAAAGATTTATAATTAGGAACAGCCACAATTAAAATTCCTTTGTCCGATAAAAGATGAGATAACCTACTTACTTGATCGGTTAAATTGGGTACATGTTCTAATACATGCCATAAGGTAATGACGTCAAATTTTTCATCAGAGAAATCTTCTAAGGCTGATTTTAAAACCAAGCCTTTTTCAAAAGCTTTATCTCGTGCTTTTTTATTTGGCTCTACACCAACTCCGCTCCATCCATTTTCTTTTGCCACTACTAAAAAATCTCCGGTACCCGCACCAACATCTAAAAGCCGTTTTCCTACTGCATGTTTAGCAACAACCTTAAGCTTATTTTTAAGATTAATCTTTTTTACACTTTGATAGATTTTGTCCATCAAAGAAACATTAGCATCCGTATGAGAAATATACACCTCACTATCATAATACGAATCCAAAACCTGAGGTTCTGGTTTTGTAATGAGCATATCTAATTCTTGATCCAGAAATAATTCAAAGGTTTCCTGACTAACAGAATAGTCTTTAGTTTTTAAATAAAATTTCATTGTAATTGTGTGTAGCTAAATATTCTTTCTTGAGTTGACGAAGATACTTTAAAACTGAAGTACGTGAAAAAGAATTAGCCAATAAACAATCTTTTTCCAAATCGCTATAAACTTCTATAGCAATGTAAAAATTTCCTTTACGGGAAATTCCGTCTGGATTTGAAAATAACGGATCTACTTCATCCCTTCCTAAAGATGTACTCAGCAAAACATCTAAAGCAATTGGGACTAATTGAAAAGACTTATCTTGAATCTCAACTTCATAAGTAGCGAAAAAATATTGCTGGTTTTCTAATTGAAAAGGAACATCATCATAAACAAGAGAATCATGCAATTGAAATTTTGTATTCACATACTTATAAGATTCTCCCGCCTCTTTTGTGTCTTCAAAAATAAATAGCTGTCGCTTTGACAAAGTCCGCTTAAATTTTTTTCCTTTAGAAATTTTATAATCATCAATTTTAGGAGCAATCCGAATGAGCACAAATGATGATAAAACAAAAAGAAAAACTAAAACATTAAATAATCTATTCATGAAAGGAGTGGTTTTAAATCTCTAAAAAACCTGAACAACAAGTGGTCCAAAAGGAATAATTCTCCACAAATAGTTCACAACAAAAATAGGAGACTACACAACATTTATTTGCACAAGATATATAATTAAATTACGACGCAGGAACTACACTTTTGAAAATTTAGCACAGCGGTAATCAAATTGTTCCACGTGGAACAATTTGATTACCGAACACTTTTACACATCATAACAAGAAAATTAAATGAACCTTTAAAATCTATACAACAATAAAAATTAGACCTATCTGACATCACTTAGATCATCAAGCTTACGGAGCAATAAACAGAACCCCCTACTCTAGTACTGCTAAAATTTTTTGAATTTAGATTACGCAAACTTAATTAATAAATACAGCACAATCACAAACCTACTAACACATACATTAAAAAAAATACTTTAAACCATTCTATTCATAAGAACCAATAACATGAAATATCCGTAAAACCAAAAAAGAAAAGCCTCTAAACTTTTACATTTAGAGACTTTAAATATGCTGGTAAATAGAACCAATATTATCTTCCTAGGAAGACTAACAAGACACTAATATCACTTGGAGAAACTCCGCTTATTCTAGAAGCCTGCGAAATAGTAACTGGCTGTATCTTGGTTAACTTCTGTCTCGCTTCTGTGGAAAGCGACTTTAATTTGGTGTAATCAAAATTTGCAGGAATCTTTACATTTTCCAACCGATGTAATTTATCTGCATTATTTTTCTCCTTAGCAATATACCCCGAATACTTTACCTGTACTTCTGCCTGTTCTAAAACTTCTCTATTTAAATCATTCTCCTTTACAAAATTAGAAACAGATGCTATAGTCATCATATGATCCATAGTTACATTAGGTCTAGAAAATGCTTTAAACATTTTGAAAGATTGATCTACTACTGCAGAATTTACACTTTCGAATATTGGGTTTATTTGATCCGGAAGCACACTAGTATCCTTGAAAAATTGAACAAATTTTTCAGACTTCTCTAACTTGTCTTCCATTCTTTTTAATCTATCCTCACGAGCTAAACCTATTTTATATCCCATAGGTGTTAAACGTAAATCTGCATTATCCTGACGCAACAAAGTTCTATACTCTGCTCTAGATGTAAACATACGATAAGGCTCTTCTGTACCCTTTGTAATTAAATCATCAATCAAAACACCGATATAAGCTTCATCTCTTTTTAAGATAAAATCTTCTTTTTCATTAATTTTTTGGTGCGCATTTATGCCCGCCATAAGACCCTGAGAAGCGGCTTCTTCATAACCAGTAGTTCCATTAATTTGACCAGCGAAATACAAATTAGAAACTAATTTAGTTTCTAAAGTATGCTTTAATTGCGTTGGCGGAAAGTAATCATACTCGATAGCATAACCCGGTCTAAAGAACTTTACATTCTCAAAACCGACAACAGAACGCAATGCTTTAAACTGAACATCTTCCGGTAACGAAGTAGAAAAACCATTTACATATACTTCAACAGTTCTCCAACCTTCTGGCTCCACAAACAATTGATGACTGTTTTTGTCTGCAAACCGATTAATTTTATCTTCTATAGAAGGGCAATATCTAGGCCCCAAACTTTTAATTCTACCGTTAAACATTGGAGAACGATCAAAACCTTCACGCAATAAATCATGAACCAATTCACTCGTATGCGTCATATGACAATCTCTTTGATGCTCTAAAGCTTTAGTTGGAGAGTAGCTAAATTTCTCCGGAATAGCATCTCCAGGCTGTATAATCATCTTAGAATAATCTAAAGATCTACCATCTACTCTTGGCGGCGTACCTGTTTTCATCCTTCCAGATTCAAAACCTAAAGACAATAATTGTTCTGTTATTCCTGTTGCAGCACGTTCACCAGCTCTACCTCCACCAAAGTTTTTATCTCCAATATGAATTAATCCATTCAAGAAAGTACCATTTGTAAGAACTACAGATTTAGACTTAATCTTAATTCCTAAAGAAGTAGTAACACCAACTGCCTTATTATTCTCTACCAATAGGCCAGAAACCATCTCCTGATAAAAGTCAACATTTGGTGTATCCTCCAAAGCCAACCTCCATTCCTCAGCAAATACCATTCGGTCATTCTGAGTTCTAGGACTCCACATTGCAGGCCCTTTAGACTTATTAAGCATCTTAAACTGTATGGCAGACTTATCGGAAATGATCCCGCTATAACCCCCAAGTGCATCAATTTCACGCACAATTTGTCCTTTTGCAATACCACCCATAGCAGGATTACAAGACATTTGGGCAATATTTTGCAAGTTCATAGTCACCAATAATACCTTTGAACCCATATTTGCGGCAGCAGCAGCAGCTTCACATCCTGCATGACCAGCGCCAACTACTATAACATCATACTCTTTATCAAACATAATTTCCCTTAATGTTCCACGTGGAACAATTTAATTTTCTCTTCTTCTTTCTTACGCATAAGCGCCGCATCCATATCCGTTTTATCCTTGTAGCCTGCTAAATGCAAAACCCCATGAGACATAACTCTATGTAATTCCTCTAAAAAATCTACATTATATTCCTTAGCATTTTCTAATACCCTTTCGATAGAAATAAATAAATCTCCTGCAATAGTATCTCCCTCACAATAATCAAAAGTTACAATATCTGTATACGTATCATGATCAAGATATTTCATATTAATATCTAAAAGATAAGCGTCATCACAAAAAATATAACTTAAATTTCCCAAGGATTTACCTTCAGATTCTATAACCCTAGTTAACCAATCTGCATAATAGGGTTCATTAGATAATTCAAAATCTAACTCGTAATTAAATTCAATCATTTGTATTAAAATATTCTTTAATTTTATGTTGGTAATTTTGCCGCAAAGGTAGTGCTTGTCTATTTAAAATTTCATTTTGATTTTTGTAATTCTCAAAGATTTCTGGTTGTGAAAGGATAGGGTTTGAAAAAGATTTACTATTAACATCACTTTCCCGCTCTTTCTTCTCCCCTTGCTTCATAGCAGCACCTTCCAACTTCAATAATTCGTATTGTATAATAGTCGCCTTATCAATAGAGCTTCTTGTAATTCCATCTTCTAAAAGATTGTTTTGAAAATCGTTCATCTGCTTAATTAACTTCTCTCCTAACCTACGATCGTCGCTATTAATCATATTGGATAATTGCTCTTCCAACTTATTCTTAAGAAGTTCTTGTTCTTTATAAATTTGATAAATTTCTTTTAAAGCACCCTCTGACAAGCCCGTGTTCCCATTCCCCATAGAACCTTTTTCTCCGGAACCATTACCATCACCTTTCCCTTGACCGGATTTCCCCTCACCCTTAGCATCAGAACCTGATGAAGTACCCTGTTGCCCTTGACTATTCTCCCCTGAAGTACCACTTTTACCTTTACTTCCCTTTTGTCCGTCACTACCAGAAGAGCCATTTTCACCTTGCTTACCTTGATTACCTTCTTTACCTTTCTCCCCAGAAGAACCACTTTCCCCCTTTTTACCTTCCTTACCCTTGCCAGCGTCACCCATTTTCTTACTTAATTCTGATTGACCTTTAATAATATCTGGCAACTGAAAGTCTTGGCTAGACCCCTCTCCTTTTCCAGTCTTCATGCTTTCTTGCATATTATCTAAAATATCTGCTAATAAATCTGAAAGAGTATTCCCAGAGTTAAGGACATATTTTTGATAAGAAACGCTTTGATAAATTCTAGACTCAGATAAATTCTCTACTACATTATCTAAATTATAATAAAGATCTGTAACTTCTTTGTTTACCTTCTCAGAAATCTCAGGCACACGCAATGACAAAGAAAAAAGACTGTCGTCTACATGCTCGAAAAGAGATTTGAGTTCTTTTTGCTGTAATATAACTTTAGATTGATTTGCAAAAACATTTTCATTTTCACTAAGTTCATCTATAATAGCTTCTTGTTTAAATGTAAAAACAACTAGATTATCTAGAATTTGACGTAGTACTTCTGCATCTTCTGAAACACTAGAACCACCAGAACTAGAAGAAGATTGAGATAAGCTCTCTGCTAATTCTTTAATTTTAGCAGCAGCAGATTTCTGTTTTGAGCTAGCACTAGGGCTTTTTATTTCTTTTTGTTCTTCTTGCAATTGTTTAGAAATTGCGTCTAGATTATCATCCAAAGCATTTAATTCGGCCTCCTTGATACCTAAGGAAATTGGTTTTTTTAAATTTTCATTATCTTTTTCAAGTTCTTTTAATTTAGAAGAAAGCTTAGAAAATTCTTCATTTACTTTCTCTTGTGCTTCTTTTGCTTTTGTATCATTAGTTTTAGATTGCGATAAATCCTCTTGTTTTTTAGACAGATTCTCTAAATCCTTAGCTAGTTGAGAGGCTGCCTCTGTAACATAATACCGTTTGGTCAGTTCTAATAATTGTTCCAAATTACGCTGACCATTCTTCTGATTTTTTGCAAGATCATCCAAACGTCTAGATAATTCTTCTTTATTAATTTTATCTGCAATTTTCTTTAAATCCTCCAACAATTGCTTATTCTTTTCTGCTTGTAATTCTTGACGCTCAAGACGTTCTTGTAATAATTTATTTAAATCATCCTCTTCATTACTCTTACTTAAATTCTCTTTTAATTGTTTAGAAAATTTCTGCATTTGGTTTTCCTGAACCTCTTGCTTTTGCAATAACGAATTAAGCTTAGATTTGTCATTAAAATTTAAGTTAGATTTTTCTTTTTGACTGTTAGAAAGATCTTCAAGAGATTTAGTTTGATTCTTAAGCTGATCTACCGTTTTGTTTAAGTTTGATATAATAGCTTGTTGGGACTCTAAATCCTTGTTTTTAAGCTGATTATTATTTAAAATTATACTAGTAAAAGTTTTAGATTTTGTGTGTTTTGAACCATTAACAGCATCATTATCAGACACTTGAAAATAATACCCATAGGTACTATTCGCAGAGATATCAATCCCAGAGGGGAACGTATAATAAAAAGTGTTTACCGTATTTGTAGGCTTAGATAATTCAATACTATTCACCTTATCCGGAGATAGCATATCATAATAAAATAATTTAAGAGAAGTTAAACCATAATCATCAGAAAGCGTCCCACTATAATAAGCAGTGTTATTTACAAGACTATCTACGCGTTGTTCTACTTCTATTCTAGGAGCTTCATCTTTTACAACCTTAAAGGAATAATTTAAATTTTCAAAATCTAAAACACGTTCATTAGAGGTAGTAACCGTATAGCTTAAAGAATTATATATACGTTTGGAAAATATAAAATTATGAGAAGAAATTTTAGTAAATTCTTTAATAGTATCTAAATCTTTATAAAGTAATTTGTCTGTATATTCAGTAGTAACATTCCATTTTACTGTGGTGCCCTCAAGTAGAATAGCTGTACCCGTACTCTGTATTACTTCAGGTTTTTTATTAGTATACTTCGGATAGTTTAATTCTAAATTAAAATTTAGGATGGAAGGTGTATTAATAACTTCAAAACGATAAGAATTAGAAGTATATCCGTTCGCAATAAAATGAAAAGTAAATGAATCTGTAGGCGCTTTTATATCGTACTGAAAAATACCATTTGCATTTTTCATAACATACTCCTCCCCTTCTATACTAATAGAAATAGTTTCTGGCTGAATCGTACCCGATGTTTCAACTAAAATTGATGCAGTTTCATTCTTTAAGACGGATAAATTAGAACTTAATAAAATAAATTTAAAAGGGGCTGGTTTTTCATAAGCTAAATCGTAGTTTACTACACGTTCATAGCTTTTAAAAAAAGATTTTATATCCCCAAAAAAGAAAATTAATGAAAAAATTAAAAGCGGAGCAACAATCCACTTAGCATATGCATAAGAATTATTGAAATTTATAGCCTTTGAAAAATTAAAAGGTGTAAGAACTTCTGCCCTTTGCTGTATACTTGCAGAAAGTAATTCAGACTGTTCCGTAGTGGCTTGTAAGTCTATTAAATTGGAAAGCTTATCTTCAATTTCAGGAAAATGTCGCCCAATTAAATCCGCAGCCTGGCTGTCTGATAAACCTTTTTTTAGTCGAAATAGATAAAAAATGGGTGTCAAAATAAATTGATAAGCCAAATATAATGAGACCAATAACATACTAAGTAGAATACATAAGCGAAAACCAGAACTCAACCAAAGAAAGTATTCAACTCCTAACACCAATAACAAAAACAAGCTACCTAGTGCCAAAAATAAAATACATCCCTTAATTAATTGGGCGGTATAATAACTTTTAACAAAGTCCTTCAGGTTTTTCTTTATATGATCTAATGCAGTCAATTGTAGGATTTTATTACCAAGATACTCGAAAAAAAAACACTTTTAGAGTAACGGAATGAAATAACCGCAAAGGTAAATAATACAAAATATAAATATGCCATAACCATGTTAATTGTAAGCCTCTCAATATGTGCAGTTTACAATAACAATAAATCTAAATTATTTAACTATTAGTTCTAATTTTCACCTTTTACTATCTTTACAACAAATACAAAATTATGAGTACTAAAGTTCGCGTTAGATTTGCTCCTAGCCCAACAGGAGCCCTACATATTGGTGGTGTAAGAACAGCACTATTTAATTACCTTTTTGCTAAGAAACACAATGGTGAATTTATTTTAAGGATTGAAGATACCGATCAAAATAGATATGTAGAAGGTGCAGAACAATATATTATAGATGCCTTAAACTGGTGTAATATACCCTTTGATGAAGGCCCAGGAAAAGAAGGTAAATTTGGACCCTACAGACAAAGCGAAAGAAAGCACCTTTATAAAGAATATGTAAACGTTCTTCTAGAAAAAGGGAAAGCATATTACGCTTTTGACAGCTCAGAAAGCTTAGATAATCACAGAAAAGAACACGAAGAACAAGGAAAAACGTTTATATATAACTGGCATAATAGGTTAAAATTAGACAATTCTCTTTCTTTAATGCCTCAAGAAGTAACTAAGAAAATTGAAAATGGCGAGGAGTATGTGGTACGCTTTCTTACAGCACCAGACCAACAAATAAAATTAAACGATACTATTAGAGGAAACATGACTATTGACTCTAATGTACTAGATGACAAAGTATTATATAAAAGTGATGGAATGCCAACGTACCATTTAGCAAATATTGTTGATGATCATTTAATGGAGATTACTCATGTTATACGCGGAGAGGAATGGTTACCTTCTTTAGCACTGCATAAACAATTATACGATGCTTTTGAATGGCAAGCACCTGAGTTTGCACATTTACCCTTGATTATGAAGCCTGTTGGGAAAGGTAAATTAAGCAAACGCGATGGAGAAAAATTAGGCTTCCCTGTTTTTCCTTTAAATTGGAATGAATCTAAAGGATATAAAGAAGAAGGATATTTTCCTGAAACTGTAGTAAATTTCCTTGCCATGTTAGGATGGAATCCTGGAACAGAACAGGAAATATTTTCATTAGAAGAACTTACAAACTTGTTTAGTTTAGAACGGGTAAATAAATCGGGAGCTAGATTCGATCCTGATAAAACCAAATGGTATAATCAACAATACTTACAGCAAAAATCGGATATTGAACTAGCGGAATTATACCTTCCAATACTTCAAGAAAAAGGGATAAAAGCGCCTTTAACTAAAGTAGAAAAAGTAGTTTCCCTAATAAAAGAAAGAGCTGTTTTTGTGGCAGATTTTTGGGAGCTATCTGATTATATGTTTGTTAGTCCTACTTCATATGATGAAAAAGCTAGTAAAAAACAATGGAAAGAAGATACTTCCAGTATCATGACAGCCGTACATGACGTACTAGCCGCTATAGAAGACTTTTCATCAGAACAAACAGAAGAAATTGTTAAGACATGGATTGGAGAAAAAGAATTATCTTTTGGAAAAGTAATGCCCCCATTAAGACTCATCATTGTAGGTGAAATGAAGGGCCCTCACCTATTTGATATCCTAGAATTTATTGGGAAAGAGGAAAGCTTACAGAGAATAAAAACTGCAATTGATCAATTAAAATAAATTAATTGTAACAAAAGTAAGAGAATTGCTACCTATATTGTAGAGAACTATTAATTAACATAAAAACAAACGTATGAGCTACTTATTAATACCCCTATTATTTATTGGTGCGGTAATTTTATTTTCATCATTTTTTACGGTGAAACAACAAACAGCTGCTATAATTGAACGATTTGGAAAGTTCCATAGCGTGAGAACTTCAGGTTTACAAATGAAATTACCTCTAGTTGATAAAATTGTTGCCCGAGTTGGTCTAAAAATTCAACAATTAGATGTTATTATTGAGACCAAAACTCTTGATGATGTATTCGTAAAGTTAAAAGTATCCGTACAATATGTTGTATTACGTGAACAAGTCTATGATGCTTTCTATCAATTAGAATATCCGCATGAACAAATTACCTCTTTTGTATTTGATGTAGTAAGAGCGGAAGTTCCGAAGATGAAATTAGATGATGTTTTCGTTAAAAAAGATGATATTGCCATTGCAGTAAAAGGTGAATTACAACAATATATGTCGGTTTATGGTTTTGATATCATTAAAACTTTAGTGACAGATATTGATCCAGATTCACAGGTTAAACAAGCAATGAACCGTATTAATGCTTCTGAAAGAGAGAAGATTGCAGCACAATTTGAAGGAGACGCAGCACGTATTTTAATTGTTGAGAAAGCAAAAGCCGAAGCTGAATCTAAAAGATTGCAAGGTATGGGTATAGCAGATCAACGTAGAGAAATTGCTAGAGGTTTAGAAGAATCTGTAGAAGTTTTAAATAGAGTTGGAATTAATTCTCAAGAAGCTTCTGCCCTAATTGTGGTTACACAACATTATGATACGTTACAATCTTTAGGTGAAGAAACGAATAGTAATTTAATTTTATTACCAAATTCTCCGCAAGCAGGAAGTGATATGTTAAATAATATGGTTGCTTCATTCACGGCTAGTAATATGATTGGTGAAACTATGAAACAGCAAAAAAAGGAAATTGCTGATAAGAAGAAAAATGATAATTAATAGTTTTTAAAACTATAGATAATACCAATAAGTTTTATGATTTATATCTTAAAAACTTATATATAATTTTTAAAATAGACCGATTAGAATAAATACTTATTTTAAGACGTTTTAAAATAAAAAAACCATCAATACATAAAATCGTATTGATGGTTTTTTTTTATGCGTTAAAACAAACTTATAAAGCTTGTTTTTAATAGTTAATACCAATTGTTATTTTATAAACAATAAGAAAAAACTATATTTTTATTTCTGTTGCATTTTTGCCCAAGTATCTCTTAGACCAACCGTTTTATTAAAAACTAATTTCTCTGTAGAAGAATCCTTGTCTACATTAAAATATCCTAAACGTTGGAACTGGAAAAAATCTTCTGGTCGCGCCGTTTTTAAACTTGGTTCTAAATATCCGGTAATTACCGTCAAAGAATCTGGGTTTATAAATTCCATAAAATCTTTGTCTTTATGCTGATCAGGCGTTTCATCTGTAAAAAGACGATCATATAAACGAACTTCTGCAGGAACTGCATGTTTTATAGAAACCCAATGTAATGTACCTTTTACTTTACGAAGACTTTCTTCTGTACCACTACCACTCCTACTCTTTGGATCATAGGTACACTGTACTTCGGTAATATTCCCATCGGTATCTTTTGTACACGACTCAGCCTTAATTATATATCCATTCTTTAAACGAACTTCATTCCCCAATTTCAAACGAAAAAACTTTTTATTTGCTTCTTCTCTAAAATCTTCTTTTTCAATATACAATTCTCTAGAAAAAGGTACCGTTCGGTATCCTGCACTCTCATCTTCTTGGTTATTTTCTGCTTCTAACCACTCTTCTTGATCCTCTGGGTAATTAGTAATCACTACTTTTAAAGGGTCTAAAACAGCCATAACCCTAGGTGCAACCCTGTTTAAATGTTCTCTTATTGAGAATTCTAAAAGACTAACATCTACTACATTTTCTCTTTTAGCTATACCTATAGTATTAGAAAAATTACGAATAGCTTCAGCCGTATATCCTTTTCTACGAAGACCAGAAATAGTAGGCATTCTAGGATCATCCCATCCAGTAACCCTCTTTTCTTCAACCAATTGTAAAAGTTTACGCTTACTAACAACCGTATGACTAAAATTTCTTCTAGCAAATTCTCGCTGTTTAGGACGTACCTTATCTGACGCAACAACTTGATCTAAAAACCAGTCATAAAGCTCTCTGTGCATTGCAAATTCTAGGGTACAAAAAGAGTGCGAAACTTGTTCTAAATAATCGCTTTCACCATGGGTCCAATCATACATTGGATAAATACACCAATCGGTATTTGTTCTGTGATGAGCCTTATGAAGTATACGGTACATAATAGGATCTCGCATAAGCATGTTGCTAGAGGTCATGTCTATTTTAGCTCTTAATACATGCTCTCCTTCTATATAAGTACCTGCTTTCATAGCCTCAAAAAGAGAAAGGTTCTCTTCTATTGATCGATCACGAAAAGGGCTATGTACACCATGTTCAGTAGGTGTACCTTTTTGTTCTGCGATCTGAGCAGCAGTTTGACTGTCTACATAAGCCTTGCCGTCTTTAATAAATGTAACCGCCCAGTCATATAATTGTTGAAAATAATCGGACGCATAAACTTCTTCTGCCCAATTAAAGCCTAACCATTCTACATCTTTCTTTATCGCATCTACATATTCTTGTTCCTCTTTTGCTGGGTTTGTATCATCAAACCTAAGGTTTACAGGAGCATCATAACGTAGTCCTAATCCAAAGTTTAAACAAATAGAGCTTGCATGGCCTATGTGTAGATACCCATTAGGCTCTGGTGGGAAACGGAATCTAAGCTTGTTTTTAGAAAAACCATTGGCTAAATCATCCTCAATAATATGCTCTATAAAATTCAGAGACTTTGTATCATCGCTCATTGCAAAATTTTTGAATTACAAAGTTACTAAAAAAGGAATTGTTGCGCTCTATAAAAGATACAGACCATGCAATAATAGGGTTTCACAACACTTTTAATCAACGCTACAACATAAAATACATTTAGCAGCAATTTAATAGCATATTTGATGTTAATTACTGTAGCTGTGTAACATATGGATAGGATGTAGATTAATCCGACTAACGGTAAAACCTCCTGAAACCAAGCTACAAACCCAAATAGTAACCTAAAGTTGCAGCAACATGAACAGACCTACTACACTCTCAAAAAAAGCGTTCTTTTTCTTCACATTATTAATGTGCAGTATAGGACTAATGGCTCAAACATTAAACAAACCTACCGCAATTCAAAATCCAAATTTTGGAACTGGCGGCAGCGCATGGACAGCAGTATGTGCATCATCTATTTTTAATGAATATTATGTAAATTTTAAATGGAGTGCATCACCTAGCGTATTAAGTGATAACACTTTTGTTTTGGAATTATCAGATGCTACAGGAAGTTTTTCTTCGCCTACTACATTAACAACGGTAACAGACAAAAACAGTACAACAGATTTTGACATACGTTTTGTAATCCCGCTTACGTTGAGAGGCACTGGATACAAATTAAGAGTAAAAAGTACAAGTCCAGAACTATACAGTCCGGCTTCTCAGGCTTACAACATGTACTATGTTGATTACAAAAGTCCTGTTCAAATTACTGAAAATGGAAGCGGAAGTATAGGCGATGGAACAATCTCTATTTGTGATGGTAATACTGCTGTTATTGCTGTAGATAATGTACCAAACGCTGAAACCTATAAATATATTTGGAGAAAAAGCTCAACCATACTTTCTGAAACTGGACCTACATTGACCGTTTCTGAAAGTGGCATGTATAATGTGGAATTAGATTATGGTGCCATTTGTTCTGGATCTGCGGGAACACTATCAAATTCAATTACCGTAGAAACAGGCGCATCCCTAGGAGTAACTATCAATACACCAACAAAAACATCTTTTTGTGAAGGCGAAACAGCTACCGCACTTGAAGCAACAATAGCAGATTCTGACATATTCTATACTTGGTATAAAGATGGAACTGTAGTACAAGCAAAAACATTAGGAAACTATACTTATGCATTTGATACCAATAGTCCTGATTTTGATGGTGATTATACCGTAAAAGTAGAAGCAGACGGTATTTGCTCTGAAACTACTCCTGCATTAACCATCTCTAAAACAGGAGCATTTACTGTAACAGAAAATACACCATTAGAAATGGTAATATTACCTGGAGAATCAAAAACACTAAGTGTAACATCAACAGCTGTATCACCAACATATCAATGGTATAAAAATAGCACAGCAATTAGCGGTGCTACCACAAATACGATAACAATTTCAGAAGAGGCAGCATATTATGTTACTGTTTCACAAGGTGGGGCGTGTGCATCATCTCTTAACTCTAATAAGATTAATGTAGTTGCTCCAACTTCATTCGAAATAATTGCAAATTATACCAGTACGTATACTGATTGTGAAAATAGCGAAATAGTACTTGATATAACCACTATAAATGCTGTTGCAGCCAATGGCACCAAAACAGATGTTACAAGTGATTTAAAAGCTTCTATGAGCTATCAGTGGAAGAAAGATGGCACAGCTATTAGTGGTGCAACTTCTTCTAGCATAAGCCTAACGGATATCGCAGAAAATGGATCGTATCAAATAGATGCAACTATTGAAACCTTTACCCCTAGTTCTAACACCTTACCAGTAGTCCTAAGAAGTAATGAGATTATTACTATTGAAGCAAGTAGTTTAGTTGCTTGTAATAGTACAGACTTTATAACGATAAGTTCTCCTACAGATTTAACTGGAGCTACTTTTGGGTGGGCTAAAAATGGAACCATTATAGATACTTCTTCTCTTGATTTAAATACAACAGAAGCAGGTACCTACCGTTTAATGGTTACAAGAAATGGATGTGCTATACCATCAAACGAAGTTACAATTAGTCCTTTAGACGAATCGTTAATCACTTTAGATAGCGCCCTTAATATTGTATTCCCAGAAGGAGGTTCTAAAACCGTAACAGCAAGCGGAGGAACAGCTTATGAATGGAGAGATAGCAATAACATTAGCATAAGCAACAGCGCTTCTATAACATTAAATACAGAAGGTACGTATACCTTAATAGCCTACATAGAAAGCTGTGTTATCCTAAAAGAAGTAAATGTTACTTACAAAGACACATTTAAAATACCGAACGTTATAACAGTAAATGGAGATGGCATAAATGACTTATGGTTTATACCTAATAGTTATGCATACCAAGCCGATGTTAATGTGATCATATACAATGATAAAGGAGAAGAAATGTACAATGTTTTCGAATACCAAAACAACTGGCCAGAGTCTTCTACAAGCTTCACATCACAAAATATGGTCTTCTATTATAAGATTAAAAAGGGTTCCGACACAATAAAACAAGGTACTATTACCGTTATCAAGTAACCAAGTTTTACCACCAAACCATTTAACCACAACATGCTTAAAAAATATATCATATACCTGTTTCTGTTCATCACAGCGCTTACCAAGGTAAGCGCTCAGGATGAGAATCCATACATCACTTATGATGTGCCTTCTCAAAACCTTTTGAAATTTAATAGATTCTTACTGAATCCAACTTTTTCAACTGTTAGGGAAGACAAGTCGTATATTAATTTATTACACAGAAATCAATCTGCGACTTTCAACGATAATAACCAAACTTATTTCTTAAGTTATAGTGGTCGTATGAGTGATAGAACTGGTTTAGGTTTAAGCTTATATTCACAACAATCTGGTGCCATATCTAACTACGGTATCTTAGCAAATTACGCTTATGGAATTAAACTAAGTGACAAGAGTAACTTTACATTTGGTGCTAACTTCTCCTATTATAGAAGTGGTTATGACAGTAGTAGAGGAAATACTGTAGATCCCGATGATCCATTATTAAGTGGCTTACAGAACAGTAATTTAATATCTTTTCAGCCTGGTTTTAACCTTTCTTATGGTAGATTTGACTTTGGAGTATTTGCAGAAAACTTATTTGATTATAATATAAAAACTAATGAATCTGTTACTGAGTTTGGTGACAAGACCTATTCTGGTCATCTACAATACACCTATCCTTTTGATTCTGGAGATGGCGTATTAGAAGGTGCACGCTTAATGCCTTTATTACGAGTAAAAAAAGGTGGAGAAAAATATGAGGTTGCCGGAAAAGATTTTATTCTTGGAGGGAGTCTAATATTAGATTTACCAAAACTAGGATGGGCTCAAGCAGGTTATGATAGCTACTATGGTGCGGCTGCAGGTATTGGTTTTAACCTAAACAAACGTATCTCTATTGGGTATACTATGGAGAAAGGGCTATCAAATACATTCAATGATTTTGGCCTTACTCATGAAATATCATTTGCCTATTCTATAACGCCTAATCTTACAGAAGACCGCGTGCTTTTAGAAGATTCTGATGAATTAGTAGATGTAGACGATTTAACAAAAGATACAGAAGCATTAACTTCTAGAGATGAAGAAATAGAAAAATTAAAAGCAGCACTTTCTGAAAACAATGAAATTGTAGCAGAGCTAATGTTCCGTCAAGATTCTATTGAAGGTAGTAGAAATAGTGATTTAGAGCGCCGTTTTGATTTGGTGATGCGTATGGTACGCAAAGAAACTAATGGAGAAAACCCTGCCTTAGAAGAAAAAGCAAAACAATTATACTTATTAAATAACCTAAAAGATCGAGACGCTACGCAAGTAGCATCAAATAATACGGATACCGAAACCGATCCTACCCTACGAACCGATGGTACAGAAAAGTACAATAATCCAAATGGTATACTTAATCCTTCTCAAGGAAAAGATGCAGATGCCTTAGTGCAAAACATCAAAAATTCTACTGATACAAATAATCCTGGTTCAACAACTGGAACCACAGAAACAACAGAAGCAACTGGAACAAGTACAACTACCCGTGCAAACGGAAGCAACACGGCAACAGCTCCTTCAGCTACAAATACTACGGGTACAACAAAGGGAACTATAAAAACACCTAAGCAAACACAAACTACAGATGCTATTGCTAAAACAGATTATATAAAGACTCCTAAAACAAGTACAGCACCATCTGAGCAAACAAAAGATGCATTTACAGAAATTGCTAAAAAGAATAATATAAAGAGTAGAAAATTTAGAAACCTAGAAGGTGTAAATGATGGTTTTTATGTGGTTGCTAATGTTTATAAAAGTGAACATTACATGAACAAATTTATTGAAGATTTAAAAGCTAAAGGGATTAACGCAGACTATTTTGAAAACAAGAAAAATGGTTTAAAATATGTATACCTAATCCATGAAGATTCTTGGGACAATGCGCTGAGTTCTTATCGATATGAAAAAGAAGCTAATTATAAGGGCGACTTATGGATTATGAATGTAGATAATACCAATTACACAGACACTGCATATGCTACTAACTCTACTAGATTAAAAGAAAAATCAGCTAAATATAATGCCGTTAATTTAAGGAAGAATGTAATAGAAAAAGATAATGTTGCAGCTACAGGAAGTCCTTCTTATAAAAACTTTAATCTAAATGGGGTAGATGGTGGATACTATATTATAGCCAACGTATTTGCGAGTCCAAAAAATGCAAATAATTTTGTAAAACTATTAAATTCTAAAGGATTAAATGCTAGTTACTTTATCAACCCAGAAAATAATTACCGCTACGTATATCTTAAAAAACATGGCTCTTGGAATAATGCATTAATGTCTTATTATTCAAAAATAAATAATGCATACGATCAAAAAATGTGGATTATGAAAGTAAGCGCAGGATTGCTCACATAACACTACAAAACTAAAATATATAAAGGCTTTCAGATTAATTCTGAAGGCCTTTTCTCGTTGTGGAAACTTCAAAATTATTGCAGTATACCTTCATAAACTGAACGATAATCTTAAACGAATCCTCTTTGTAGGAAATTAGCCTAAAACGCAAGGAGACCATTGATAAAATGCAGTACACAACATAAAAATACCATACCACAACAATAAATTTTACAACATATCAATTTACATCATATTTGTTATGTTAACTCAACTATCACCTGTAAAAAAGTGATTTTGAGTATATCTCTGGCCTTAAAAGTCAAAAATAGCATTACGCCTTTTAGGCTGTAATAATCAATTAGATACCAAACCAAACAGCAAATGAGAACTTTGTTTTTAAGAAAATCATACGTCATACTAGCGCTATTAAGTTTCGCTGGTGCAACACAACTTGGATTTAGTCAAGAATATACGCCTTTTACAAGAACGTATCCTTCTGGAGATAACTTCAGGTATCAAAATAATATTAAAGGTGATTTAATCTTTATTGCCAATAACATTGTTAATAGAGATGGTGGTACTTCTACTACCGAACCAGAAGATGCTTATAACAATCAAAATCTTCGGGTAAACTCAAATGAACCTTCCAATTACTATGATAATGAAACAGGTGGTTTTTATAATTTTAATGATTTTAAAGACATGCAGTATATTGATGTTGATAGCGATACCTCAACATTTAGTTCTAGTTCTGCCTCATTAAATTTCCCTAATGTTGATTGTAATTTAATACGGTATGCTGCTTTATATTGGTCTGCAACCTACCCTAGTGAGCAAGCAAGCCAATCTTTAGGAACAAACAGACAAAATGATTTTAACAGTGTAAAATTAAAAATACCAGGAGGCTCCTATGTAGACATTACTGCAGATGAAGTTTTATATGATGGTTTTACCGCAACTGATAATCAAAACAGGGCTAATAGTCCTTATGCATGTTATGCAGAAATAACCAACTTAATGACTCCTATGGCAGACCCAACAGGAGAATATACTGTAGCCAATGTCCGTTCTGTTGTAGGATCACTATCCGGTGGTGCTGCAGGGGGGTGGACCTTAGTAATCGTATATGAGAACCCAACACTTAGTGGTAAATTAATTACCACTTTTGATGGTTTTGCAAGAGTCAATTCTGGCAATCCAAACGTAGATATTAACTATTCTGGATTCAAAACAATCCCAGCAGGATACGTAAATGCAAATATTGGGGCAGCAGCATTAGAAGGAGATTTTTCAATTACAGGAGATAGACTTCGTATTAGAGAGAAAACAACAGATCCTTTTACCACTATTAATAACGGTGCAAACCCTTCCAACAACTTTTTTAATAGTAATATTTCTTCCAATGGAACAGTAACTACCAACAGAAATCCTAATAGTATAAATACCTTAGGATATGATACTGACATTTTTAATTTAACCAATAGTGGTAATTCTATTATTGATAATAATGCCACACAGGCAACATTTAGGTTTACCTCTAACGGAGATCAATACTATCCTTTTTTCAACTCGTTTAATATTGAAATTATTGAACCTAAAATTATTCTTGAAAAAAGAGTGACAAATTTAGCAGAAACTGTAGATTTAACAGGCTCTGGCGTAAATTTAGGGGATAATTTAAAATATATATTATCTTTTGAAAATGTAGGGAATGATGATGCTACAAGCTATACAATTCGCGATGTTTTACCTCAAAATATAACTTTAAATGAAGCAGCCTTAGCAACTTCAGGAAATTTACCTCCTGGAGTTACCTACGTTTATGACGCTACTACACGAACTATCGTATTTACCATACCAGATAATTTAATCATTGAAGGTGCTCCTGTGGAGACCATTCGCATGGAAGTTAAAGTGGCAGAAAACTGCTTTGATTTTGTCAATGCGTGTACCAACCAAATTCAGAATTTAGCATATTCTACCTATCAAGGAGTAGATAATGATAATGTAATTACAGATGATCCAAGTGTTACAGATTTTGATTCTTGTGGGTTTATAACGCCGGGTGCTACCAACTTTTTACTAGATGATTTGTCCGATTGTGACTTTTCTAGAACAGTACAACTTTGTGGTGATAATGTTATTTTAAATGCTGGAGATAATTTTGATGATTATATCTGGTACAGAGATGTTAATGAAAACAACGTAATAGATTTAGGTGTTGATACCGTTTTAAATGATGGTAATCCTGATGGAGATTTAAGTACATTAACAGTTACAGAACCTGGAATCTATATAGTAGACAAAATAGTTGCAGATCCTTGTAAAGGTTTCCAAGAGATCATTACTGTAGAATTTTTTGGAACAACCCAAACAAATCCTATCATAGACTTTTTTAACGATAGAAATAGTGACGCAGATATTTCAAATGATATTCAAGGTGAAATATTAAGATGTTCTATTGATGGTGAGTATTTGGCTAATATTTTCTTATGCGGGTCAGCAGATACAGAGTTAATAGAAATAAACATTCCAGATGCTGTAAGTTTAGAATGGCAAGAATTAAATACTAGTTGTACCTCTACAGATCCTGCTTGTCCTAATAAAGGAAATAGTTGTTATTCAACCATAGCCACAGGAAATGCCTTTACACTTACTGATTCTGGGGATTATAGATTAGTAATTAATTATTTAAATGGGTGTTCTAGTCGCTATTATTTTAGTGCCTTTAAGAACGACTTACCAGTAGATACAACCACTAGAGATATTTTTTGTGATACAGATGGAAATATTACCATAACCAATCTTGGTTCTGGATATGGCTTTCAGTTAATTAATTTAGATGCTAATAGCATACAAGTTCCTTTTAGCGCAAACAACGGAAATAGTTTTGATATTGCTATTGCAGGGAACTATAGGGTAGACATTCGTCAATTAGACAGTTCAGGAAATCCAATTGCAAATTCTTGTGAGTTTCAATCCCCAGAAATAGGAATAAGAGACCGAGACTTTACCGTTAATTTATCTACCACACCACAGAATTGTTACACTTTAGGAATAATTAATATACAAACCCTAAATGTAAGAGCTAACTATACCTATGATTTGAGATTTAACGATGGTACTACGCATTCCTATGGTACAGGAACCAGAGTAAATCTTGTAACAGCTCAAACATCAAATAACTATACATTTGAAAACTTAAATCCTGATGACTATACGGTAATTGTTACCACACAAGATGGCTGTACTAGTACACAAAATATAACAGTAACGAAGGTTGATGATTTAAGGTTAACAGCCGCATTAATAGCAAATATTGGCTGTACCGCTGGTACTATAACATTGACCCCTGAAGGCGGATTCCCTAATCCTGAATATAGTTATGCTATTTGGAGTGTCAATGGTACCGATTTATACAGTACTTTGGGTGATGTTCCTGCATCAGAATATACCACAGATCCTATTTTTAAATTTGGATATAGAGATACGGATGATGATGGTATTGATGAATACTTTGCAGGCGAAGAAGGTACTTATGAATTTATTGTTGTAGATGCTAATAACTGTTTTATAGAATCTAATGCCGTTACCATAGAAGATTTGGGTGGTATGACCATTTCTATTAATGATGATTCTCCTGTTACGTGTAGCGGAAATAATGATGCTAGTATCACGATAAGCACTACAAATGGTATTGGTCCTTTTGAATATAGTATTAATGGTGGTACAACAACGCAAGACACTCCAAGCTTTGTTGGCTTAGGAGCAGGTACTTATAATATTGTTGTAACAGATAGTTCTGGTTGTAATATAACAGAAACCCATACCATAACAGAAACAGCAACCCTAACTGCTTCTGCAGGGGTATCTAGAGATGTAACTTGTAATCCCGCAGGTGCAGAAGTACGTATTACCAATGTTGTTGGTGGTCAAGCACCGTTCACCTACAGTTTTGATGGTGGAACAACTTTTGGTACCGCAAGTACTGCAATACTTCCTCCAGGAAATTATAATACTGTAGTGGTAAAAGATGCTCTTGGTTGTGAGTTTGCAATGGATGTATATGTAGAAGATGCTCCCGTAGAACCTGTTATAACTCCGGTGGTAGATTACAATTGTGATGGTACTGGGAATATTACTTTAAATTCAAATATTAGCACCTATGATTATACGTATGAAATAGATGGTGTCTTAAATAGTCCTGATGAAACCTCTAATATTTTTAGTAGTATAGCTTCAGGTACGTATACCATTACTACGAATTACACCTCTCAAACTCCGCCAACGCCAAGTTTATTATTGGTAGAAAATTTTGGTTCTGGTGCAACTACTTCTAGTATAAATACTGTAGGGTATACCTATGAAGATCAAACTGGAAATGCACCAGGTGATAGCAATAGTAATATTAATGACTATGAATATACAGTAACAAGCAGATTAGTTTCTCCTTTTGGCTCTTGGATAAATCCTATTGACCATACTACCGGTACCAGAACAGGTAACGGTCGTTACTTAGTTATTAATGTTGGTACACCAGCAACAGGACAAGTAATTTACACAAAAACAATAAATGATATTATTCCAAACCAACCTTTAAGAGTTTCCTTATGGATACTAAACCTCTTAAAAAGTACTAGTTCTGGATTAGATCCTAACTTAATAATTGAAATACAAGAAACAGGTACTGGAACTCCTGTTCAAACCATTCGAACTGGAGATATTGCTAAAAATACAGGTGGGAGCGATTGGACAGAGTTTGCAGCAGATCTAAACCCTGGTGCTAATACCTCATTAGAGTTTGTTATTAGAACAGATAAAGTGGGTAATGATGGTAATGATTTAGCAATCGATGATATAGAGGTCTATCAAATTCCTGAAGTATGTGAATTATTTGTAGAAAACTTAGTAACTGTTGAAAATGATAAAGCTTTTGAAGCTAATTATATTTCTTCAACAAACGTAACGTGTTTTGGTGGTACAGATGGGACCATAACTTTTGAAGTATTAAATTTTGATGCTACAGATGGATTCGAATATTCTACAGATGGTGTAAATTATACCACATCACTAGTTTCTCCAGTAACTACGCCACAAGTATTGGGTGCTGGCACAGCCACTATTGATATTAGAAGAGTAGATGATGTTACTTGTATTCAACAAATAACAAGAACAATTACACAACCAACCGCTGTAAATACCACAGCTGTAATATCCAACCCTTTTACCTGCTCAAATACCGGAGCTACCATATCTGCAAACGCAACAGGAGGTACACCAACCTATGTGTATCAATTAGAAGATACTGCGGGAACAGTAATTGGAACGTATGACTTTGCAACCAACGGTGCTAATAAAATTTTTACGAATGTTACTGCAGGTCAATATATTGTTATTGCAAGAGATAATAGTGGTTGTGAAGATCCTATAAATACAGCTATTACCATTACAGCACCTACGGCTTTGACTTTTACAGCAACACCTTCTGTTTGTTATTCTGGAGCAAGTGACGGTACTATTACCGTAAATGCTTCCGGAGGTAATGGCGGTTTACTGTTCAGTATCAATAATGGTCCGTTTGTAGCTCCAACGCCTACCACAGCAAGTTCCTATGTATTTAACAACTTAGCTTCTGGTACGTATATCATCAATGTAAAAGATGAATTAGGATGTACAACAACTCCTCAAAATATTACAATTGCACCAGAATTAAGCGTCACTGCTTCAGCTAGTGCTATTACAACTTGTGCTACAAGTACAGCTGTTACTATTACCGCTACTGGTGGTGATGCTAATTATGTCTATGCTATTGTAGCAGATGGGGTAACTCCTGTAGCTAGTGATTTTGCTACAACCAATCCTATTGCTATTGCTGCAGCAGGTGATTATGATGTATATGTACGTGATCATGCAGGTGCAACAGGATTCTGTTTTGATATGTTTGATATTACTATCATCAAAAATGCACCTATTGCAATCACAGAAACCCTAACAGATGTTACGTGTTTTGGAGGTACTGATGGTGCTATATCTTTAGCCGTAACAGGTGGTAATGCTCCATATCGTTACAGTATTGATAATGGGACGACTTATCAAACAACATCTTCAAACTTTCCAAATTTAGTAGCTGGAACCTATCAAGTGTTAGTTCAAGATGCAGATTTATGTACACAACCTCTAAGTGTTGTCATAAACGAACCTAATGCAATTACTGCAGAAGCCGTTCAAACAAAAGACTATACCTGTTTGCCTGCTGGTGAAGCAGAAATTACCGTAGGAAGTATAACCCCTACAGCTGGTGGTTCTGGTGATTACCAATACAGTATTAATGGAGGAACTTGGACTGCTTCAACTACCGGTGGAACTGTATTTACAGGGTTAACCGATGGTACTTATACCATTCGTGTAAGAGATGCAGCAGCAATTACTTGTGTTGTTACTTTAAGTGACGTCATTATTGATCCATTACCAATTGCACCAACATTATCAAGTAGTGTAACTTACAATTGTGAGGGAACAGGCAACATAACCATCACTCCTTTTGATGCTTCTTATACGTATTCAATTGATGGTGGAACACCACAAACTGGAACTACAGCAAATGTATTTAATACTATTGCCGCTGGAAACCATACCGTTGAGGTAAATTACGGAAGTGAATGTACCACGCAAATTATCGTAAACGTAGCTAGTGGTAGAGCTTTTACCGCTTCTATTTCTGCACCAATAAACATCACTTGTTTTGGAGAAAGCAATGGAGGATTTACTATTAACGCTTCTAATTTTGGAACAGCAGGTTTTGAATATTCTTTAGATGGTACCACTTTTGTAGGTCCGTTTACAAGTGCTGAAACCGTTACTGGTTTAACCGCACAAAACTATTCAATTACCGTTAGAGATGTAAGTAGTCCAACAACATGTACTATTCCTTTAACGCAAAACCTTACACAGCCTAATGCAATTACAGCAACGGCTAGTATAACAACACCGTTTACGTGTGCTAATACGGGTGCAACAATTACAGCAGTAGCTAATGGAGGTACTCCAACATATACCTACCAATTAGAAACAAATACAGGAACTATAAGTAGAGCATACCAACCTACAGCTACATTTAATAATGTACCTGCAAATGCAAGTGGTGAAAACTATGTAGTACGTATCTTAGATAGCAGAAACTGTACAAATGTAACCTTACCGGCGGTAACCGTAGATGCTCCAGAAGTACCTACATTTACCGCAACTCCTACAGCCTGTTACTCTGGTGCCAGTGATGGTGAAATAGTAGTTAACGTAACTGGTGGTAATGGAAATTTAATTTTCAGTATTGATAACGGTCCGTTTGTAGCACCAACACCTACAACGGCTTTTACCTATACCTTTACCAATTTAGCTTCAGGAGATCATATCGTAAATGTTCAAGATGGATATGGTTGTTCTGCTGCTTCGCAAACCATAACCATTAATCCTGAATTAAGCGTTACCGCTTCTGCAAGTGCTATTACAACCTGTGCTACAAGTACAGATGTTACTATTACCGCTACTGGTGGTGATGCTAATTATGTCTATGCTATTGTAGCAGATGGGGTAACTCCTGTAGCTAGTGATTTTGCTACAACCAATCCTATTGCTATTGCTGCAGCAGGTGATTATGATGTATATGTACGTGATCATGCAGGTGCAACAGGATTCTGTTTTGATATGTTTGATATTACTATCATCAAAAATGCACCTATTGCAATCACAGAAACTCTAACAGATGTTACGTGTTTTGGAGGTACTGATGGTGCTATATCTTTAGCCGTAACAGGTGGTAATGCTCCATATCGTTACAGTATTGATAATGGGGCGACTTATCAAACAACATCTTCAAGCTTTCCAAATTTAATAGCGGGAACCTATCAAGTGTTAGTTCAAGATGCAGATTTATGTACAGAACCTTTAAGTGTTGTCATAAACGAACCTAATGCAATTACTGCAGAAGCTGTTCAAACAAAAGACTATACCTGTTTACCTAGTGGTGAAGCAGAAATTACCGTAGGAAGTATAGCTCCTACAGCTGGTGGTTCTGGTGATTACCAATACAGTATTAATGGTGGTGCATGGACCGCTTCAACTACCGGCGGAACAGTATTTACTGGATTAACAGATGGTACTTATTCTATTGACGTAAGAGATGCAGCGGCAATTACTTGTGTTGTTACTTTAAGTGACGTCATTATTGATCCATTACCAATTGCACCAACATTAACAAGTAGTGTTACTTACAATTGTGAAGGAACAGGTAATATAACCATCGCTCCTTTTGATGCTTCTTATACGTATTCAATTGATGGTGGAACACCACAAACAGGAACTACAGCAAATGTATTTAATACTATTGCCGCAGGAAACCATACCATTGAGGTAAATTACGGAAGTGAATGTACCACGCAAATTATCGTAAACGTAGCTAGTGGTAGAGCATTTACCGCTTCTATTTCTGCACCAATAAACATCACTTGTTTTGGAGAAAGCAATGGAGGATTCACTATTAACGCTTCTAATTTTGGAGCAGGTGGATTTGAATATTCTTTAGATGGTACCACTTTTGTAGGTCCGTTTACAAGTGCTGAAACCGTTACTGGTTTAACCGCACAAAACTATTCAATTACCGTTAGAGATGTAAGTAGTCCAACAACATGTACTATTCCTTTAACGCAAAATCTTACACAGCCTAATGCAATTACAGCAACAGCTAGTATAACAACACCGTTTACGTGTGCTAATACGGGTGCAACAATTACAGCAGTAGCTAATGGAGGTACTCCAACATATACCTACCAATTAGAAACAAATACAGGAACTATACTTAGAGCATACCAAACTACAGCTACATTTACTAATGTACCTGCAAATGCAAGTGGTGAAAACTATGTAGTACGTATCTTAGATAGCAGAAACTGTACAAATGTAACCTTACCGGCGGTAACCGTAGATGCTCCAGAAGTACCTACATTTACCGCAACTCCTACAGCCTGTTACTCTGGTGCCAATGATGGTACGATACAAGTAGATATTACCTCTACACCTGGAAATGAAAATTTCCAGTTTAGTATCAATGGTGGGGCATGGATTACTCCTTCTCCAGTGAGTGCAACAACCTATACCTTTACAGGCTTAGCAAATGGATCCTATACCATTGATGTAAAAGATGGTTTTGGTTGTGATGCCGTACAAGAAACAGTGGTATTGACTCCACAGTTAGTAGTAACTACAACTGTTCTAGATGTTAGTTCATGTAATGATGGTCGTATTACAGTAAATGCTACAGGTGGTAACGGAACTTTAGTATACGCAATAGTTCCTGCCAATACTGATCCTACTGGATTATATACAACATCAAATAGCTTAACGGTAACCAATGCTATGGCAACGGCTAATCCTGCTGGTTATGATGTGTATGTGCTTGATAATAATGGTGTAAGTTCTCTATGTTCGTTTACCGAAGAAGATATCATTGTAAATACGGCAGCTACTTTAACTATTTCTGGAACTCCAACAGATCCTGAATGTTATGATGGATTAGGTTCTATTGATGCTCTTGCTGCTGGTGGAAACATGCCATATACCTATGCCTTAACAGATTTATCTCCAGCAGATGGTATTGATTATAGTGTAAGTTATTCGAACATCAACGCAACAACAAATGCTTTTAGCGGAATTGGTGTTGGTAATTATGAAATTACGATTACAGATGTTAATGGATGTTCTCTTACTTCAGCTATAATTACAATTAACAATGCAGTAGAAATTACAGCAGATATTACGCCTATATTACCTGTTGTTTGTGATGATCCAGATCCTTTATTATATGGATTTGAATTTACAAATGTAGTTACTCCAACTGGTACAATAGAATATAGCGCTGATGGCGGTACAACTTGGCAGAACTCCAATGAATTAAGAGGTTATCCTTCTGGAACTGCAGTTAATCCATCTATTCGTGTTACCCTAGCAAGTGGTACAATTTGTCAAAAAGATTTTCCTAGATATATTATTCCTTATCCTTTAGATAGCTTAGATATTACCTTATTTCCACAAATACTAGATTGTAATGATTTACAGGTTACTGTTAGAGGTAGTAATGGAGATGATACAAACGGATATAGATATACATATACAGATGATCCTGCTAGTTTTGGAACATCAACACCTGTATGGACTGCAAGAATTCCAGCAGGAACATCTCATACATTCGCAAATATTGATCCTACAACACCTCAACTTCCTGGATTACCTTTATTAGTTCCAGGTAGAACCTATGTGTTCTACGTTGAAGATACTGCTGGTTGTATTAGACAAAGTAATGTTAATGTTAATGATGTTGTTTCAAATATTCCAATTGTAATTACTACTGAAGTTATACCTAGTTGTTTTAGTGCTACTCCAGGTGTAGGTAATGGCGAAATAATATTTACTCTTAATCCAACAACATCAAGTACACAAATGCGATGGGAAGTGTACCTACTAGGAAATTTAAGTCCGACTGCGGTTAGTGGTGCTATTGTTCCTGCCCCAGCTAGTAACGTCCCATACAGCAATACTATTATCGTTCCTGATTTAGCCGAAGGAGAATATTATATAGAAGTTTGGCAAACAGATGGAACAACTGATACTTGCCGAGGTGGTAGTGAAAATGTATTAGTAGATGAACTTAGAGAATTAACTGCAACTGCTGCACCAACTAGAGATATCTCTTGTAATTTACCTGGTTTAATTACAGTATCTGCAATTAATGGTGGTGGCGGTGCTCCGTATACTTTTGATGTTCTTTATCCTGATGGTACAACTACGTTAACTGGCTTAACAAGTAATCCAATACAAATACCTGTAAATTCTCCTGCTGGAGATTATATAGTGACCTTAAATGATCAATACGGATGTCCGGTAACACTAGCTCCTGTAACATTAGGCTTAACTCCTAAACCGACTATTACAGTAACACAAGACAATTGTGCTGCTCCAATAAGCCTTGAAGCAGTAGGTACTTCTGCTGCCGGAAACTTACGTTATGCTATTGTTGCCGCGGGAGATCCTATGCCAACAAGCTACTTAGATAATAATGGTTTATTTACCAATGTTACTCCTGGAAGCTATAATGTTTATGTAATTGATGGTAATGGATGTACAGCTGAAGAAACAGCATATATCGTAAACCCTGTGCTTTCAGCAAAAGCAGAATTAACTAAATTATTAGATTGTACAGGTACACCTGATGCAACCATTACAATCGAAGCTCTAACAGGTTCAGGAAACTATGAATATTCAATCTCTGGAGCTGCAACAGTAGCACAAACAACTTTGACAAGTCCGTTTGTTTATGACGCCTCTGCAGCTGGTGATTATATCATTACTATTTATGATACAGCTACTCCTAGTAGTGTAAGTTGTAATAGAGTATTTACAGTAAACGTTCCAGTTAGAGTTGAACCTGTAATCAGTACAACAGCTGCTACACCAATAACGTGTATTGGTGATAATGATGGTACTATAACGATCACTGCAGTAGATAACGGAACAGGGCCTTATACTTTTGAAATTACCTCTTTAGATGGAACGCCTCAAACTATAGCTCCTACAAGTTCTACAAATACAACCGCAGAATTTACAGGTCTTGTGCCTACAGCAACTGCAGCAGGGTACGTGGTTACCGTTACTGGTGATGCTACGACTAACGCTTGTACAACAGATAGCGCTGCCATACAAATTGCAGAACCTACAGCAGTGGTTGTAACTATTGATCCATTAGTAGATGTAGTACAGTTTACATGTACACCAAGTACTAATACAGATAACAATGCAAGCATTACTGTAAATACGGTAAGTGGCGGATCAGGAACGTATGTACGCTACATATTTGAAAATACAACAACTTCAACAATCGTTCAAGACGGTACAAATACCATCTATACAGAAACCAATAGAGCAGGTGGTAACTATACTATTTCTGTTTATGACGACAATGGATGTATTGGAACAGCAACAGCAACTATTGATGCTTTTGATGAATTATTGACTATTGATTCAGCTATTTCTAGTGCAATTACCTGTAGTCCTGGAAATGATGGAGAAGTAACTATTACAGTTACCTCAACAAATAGTGATACTACTAAATTTGAATATAGTAATGATAATGGTACTACATGGCAAGCTTCTAGTGTATTTCCTAATTTAGGAGTGGGTACACATAACTTCTTAGTAAGACATGTGGATACGGATTGTGAGTTATTCACTTCAATTAATATAACAGATCCAAATACATTTACCATAGCTACTCCGGTAACTACAGATGTAATATGTATGGGAACTGCTACAGGAACTGCAACTTTTACAGTAGCTGATGCCACCTATACAGGTACCTATTCTTGGGAAGTATTTGATGATAATGATACGCCTACAAACTATTTAGATGATACCTCTGTGCAAACAGGTACTTCTGCAGATTTTACAGCTACAGCTTTACTTGCTGGTGGATACTATGTAACCTTCGCTCAAGATGGTGTACCTACTTGTGATAATAGAGCGCCATTTAATATTGCAGAACCAACAGATGCTTTAGCAGCAGGTACTCCTACAACATCTCCTATTACTTGTATTCCAGGTACCGACGGAGTTATTGAAATTATTGATGTAACTGGCGGATGGGGTGGCTATGCGTACTACGTAAGTACTACAGCTAATCCAGATCCTACAGATGCAAGCAACTATGTGGCTACTCCTAAGTTTGAAAACTTAGCAGCAGGTACGTATGAAATTTGGGTGATAGATAGTCGTGGTTGTTCTTTACAATTAGCAGACATCACTTTAAGTTTACCAACTGCGATTACTGCAGACCTTCAATTAAACAATGAAAACTGTTCTAATTTTGAAGGAGAAGTGCAAGTAATCAATCAAACAGGTGGTCAAGGAACTAACTATAGCTACCAATTACAACGTTTTGATGGTACTGCTTATGTAAACCTAAGACCAATTCAAACTAATGATACCTTTAGTAACCTAGGTGCTGGACAGTATCAAGTAATTGTTAGTGATCAGTGGGGTTGTTTTGCTCCAACAGCAAATGCAATTACGCTATACGAAGAAATGGTGCCTTTAGCTACCGTAGTGAAAGCTATCGATTGTACGGTAGATCCTGGTGGACAAATAACCATATCACAAACTGGAGGTAACGGACCATTTAACTATACAGGAACATTCCCTGACGGAACGCCTTTAACAGCAAATACAGACGGAATCTTCTCTACATTAACCCAAAATGGAACCTATTCTTTCACTATAACAGATGCAACATTATGTTCTGTAGCTATTAGTAAAACACTAGAAGTTGCCGTTCTTCCTGCAACACCAACTATTGATGCCTTTACTAATGTAACGTGTTTCAATGCTGCCGATGGAACCATCTCTGTAAGTATATTGGCAAATGGTTTTGATCCGTATACTTTCCAAATTACAAGTATGGATGGTGCTGTGGCAACTATTAATCCTACAAGCACTACCAATACCAGTGCTGTATTTACAGGATTGGCAAATACAATAGCAGCAGGATATGAAATTACAGTAACCGCTGCAAATAGTTGTACAACAACAATTACGCAAACAATTACGCAACCTCTAATATTAGATGTACCAACACCAACCGTTACACAATTTGTTTGTGCTACAGGAAATACAGATGATAATGCATCTATAGATCTTACCGGATTAGTAACTGGTGGTTCTGGTAACTATGTACGTTATGTATTTGTAAATGATGCCACTCCTGGTACTCCATTACAAGATGGTAGCAATGCAGAATACACAGAAACGAACTTAGCGGGTGGTAATTATACCATTACGGTGTATGACGATATGGGTTGTTCAGATACAACTACAGCAACCATTGATGCTTTTGATGAATTGTTAACTCCAACCATTACTATTGATGAAGCAATATCATGTGTAAATGCTGGTGAAGATGTTACCATTAATGCTTTTGGTTCTATAACCGATTCTAGTACGCCTGCTGGTCTTGCTAACTATGAATTTAGAGTATTACCTAATGCATTCGGAACTTCTAATGTATTTACAGATTTAGCCATAGGAAATCATGTTTTTGAAGTGAGAAATATAAATACCAATTGTGTGGTTACTATTTCTCATACCGTAGAAAATCCAAATACATTTACCATAGCTACTCCGGTAACTACAGATGTAATATGTATGGGAACTGCAACAGGAACTGCAACTTTTACAGTGGATGATGCAACCTATTCTGGAACCTATTCTTGGGAGGTGTTCAATGCAAATACAACAACAACAGGAATAACAGGAAGTTCTCCTAATTTTACTGCTAATGCTTTATTGGCAGGAGATTACTATGTAACTTTCACTCAAGATGGCGTGCCTACTTGTGATAATAGAGCGCCATTTAGTATTGCAGAACCTACAAATGCTTTAGCAGCAGGTACTCCTATTGAATCGCCTATTACTTGTGTTCCAGGTACCGACGGAGTTATTGAAATTATTGATGTAACTGGCGGATGGGGTGGCTATGCGTACTACGTAAGTACTACAGCTAATCCAGATCCTACGGATGCAAGCAACTATGTGGCTACTCCTAAGTTTGAAAACTTAGCAGCAGGTACGTATGAAATTTGGGTGATAGATAGTCGTGGTTGTTCTTTACAATTAGCAGACATCACTTTAAGTTTACCAACTGCGATTACTGCAGACCTTCAATTAACCAATGAAAACTGTTCTAATTTTGAAGGAGAAGTGCAAGTAATCAATCAAACAGGTGGTCAAGGAACTAACTATAGCTACCAATTACAACGTTTTGATGGTACTGCTTATGTAAACCTAAGACCAATTCAAACTAATGATACCTTTAGTAACCTAGGTGCTGGACAGTATCAAGTAATTGTTAGTGATCAGTGGGGTTGTTTTGCTCCAACAGCAAATGCCATTACGCTATACGAAGAAATGGTGCCTTTAGCTACCGTAGTGAAAGCTATCGATTGTACTGTAGATCCTGGTGGACAAATAACCATATCACAAACTGGTGGTAACGGACCATTTAACTATACAGGAACATTCCCAGACGGAACGCCTTTAACAGCAAATACAGACGGAATCTTCTCTACATTAACCCAAAATGGAACCTATTCTTTCACCATAACAGATGCAACATTATGTTCTGTAGCTATTAGTAAAACACAAGAAGCTGCCGTTCTTCCTGCAACACCAACAATTGATGCCTTTACTAATGTAACGTGTTTCAATGCTGCCGATGGAACCATCTCTGTAAGTATATTGGCAAATGGTTTTGATCCATATACCTTCCAAATTACAGCTATGGATGGTACTACGTTAACGATACCTACTGACCCAACAAGCAGTACAGCAACAAGTGCTGTATTTACAGGCTTAGCAAATACAACTGGTGTTGGTTATACCATTACAGTAACCGGAACTAATAGTTGTATTGTAACCATAAACCAAACAATAGCACAACCTGCGGCTGCATTAACTGTTGGAACGCCAACAGTATCAGAATTTGATTGTACTACTGGAAATACAACTAACTATGCAACTATAGCTCTTACCGGATTAGTAACTGGTGGTTCTGGTAACTATGTACGTTACGTATTTGTAAATGATGCCACACCAGGTACTCCGGTACAAGATGGTAGCAATGCAGAATACACAGAAACAAACTTAGCGGGTGGTAATTATACCATTACGGTGTATGACGATATGGGTTGTTCAGATACAACTACAGCAACCATAACTCCTTTTGTAGGGATTAGTGCACCAACAGTTATCATTGATGATACGGTAACCTGTAATGGTGATGATGAAACTATTACGGTGGGTATAACCATCACTCCAGCAACTGCATTACCTAATTTAACCTATGTAGTTTCTAGTGCTAACGGATATGGGCAAACTATAAGTTCTACAAACAGTTCAGAACAGTTTACGGGATTAGGAATAGGAAACTATACCATCACAATTACCAATAATGATACAGGATGTTTTGTAAGCACTACACATAGTGCAAAAGATCCTAAGGTTATTGAAGTAACAGCGGTAAAAGTTACCGATGAAACTTGTTTAAATGATGGTGTAAATGGTGGTAGTTTTAATGTAACTATAGCCAATTATACAGGAGGCTATGACTACCAAGTATTTAGAGCAGATGGTACACCCTATTCTGGAATTTTATCAGGAAATACAGGTACAGCACTTGTAATTGATGATTTACCAGGCGGTAGTTATTATGTTCAAATTATAGAGACAGATGCTACAAGTACGTTCTGTACTGATAATTCTAATGCAGTAACTATTAATGCACCAGAGTTTCCTATTACAGCAGTAGTTAGTGAACAGTCTAATGTAACTTGTGATGGTAATAGAGGAAGTATTTTAGTAGATCCTTCTGGAGGAAAAGGACCTTATACCATTACGATAGCTTCTGCTACACAAACATTTACTGAAACAGGGGTTCAAGCTCATATTTTTACAGGCTTATCAGCTGGTAATTTTGCAGTAACCATTACAGATGCATTTGGTTGTGTTAATGATACGTATTCTCAAATACTAGTACAACCAGACCCAATTGTAGCAGCTATTTCAGCAGATATTACTTTAGCTTGTTATGGTGATAATACTGGTTTTGTAACTGCAACAGTTACTTCTGGCGGACTTGGAACTTTACAATATAGATTAAATACATACGATTCAACAGGAACCGTAATTGTAACTACCTCAGCAGCGCAAACTTCAAATACATTCTCAGGTTTATTCTCTGGATTGTATAGTATATCAATAGCTGATGATGTAAGATGTTCTACAGAAACACCAATAGCAACCATCACAGATCCTGTAGATGTTTTTGGTTCATTGACCATGACACAATCTATAACTTGTGTTAATAATTTAGAATTATTACTAACAGCAAATGGAGGAACAGCACCTTATAGTTTTAGTACAGACGGTGTGAGTTTTACAGCCTTTAATAATGGAAATGAACATATATTTAATACTCTTGCTTCTGGAAATTCTGGTGCAGGAACGTATAGATATTATGTACAAGATTCATTTAATTGTACCTCTACACTCTCTAATGAAATAAAAGCAGAACCTGTTGCTCCGATTACAATTGTAGTAGATGAAACCGCAGCAACTATAAGTTGTAATGGAGAAAATACAGCACAATTAATTGCAAGAGCAAGTGGCGGATTAGGAAATTATTTCTATGAATTATTAGATACCCCAACAAGTACTACACCTTTACAAGGTCCTAATACTAATGGAATATTTAGAAATTTAACTGCAGGAAACTATTATATAAAAGTAACTAGTGAAGATTGTGAAGAAACAACAACAGTAATAACTATAGATGAACCAACACCATTAGTATACACTGATGATTACTCCGCAATTATATGTGCTGGTGATACCAACGGATATATCAATGTTTCGTTATCTGGTGGATCTGGTGATTATCTCTACGCTATTTCTCCAAATTTAGCCAAATTTGAAGATACCAATTCATTTACAGATTTAGCCCCAGGTATC
Organism: Cellulophaga algicola DSM 14237; assembly: GCF_000186265.1. Classification (NCBI taxonomy): domain Bacteria; kingdom Pseudomonadati; phylum Bacteroidota; class Flavobacteriia; order Flavobacteriales; family Flavobacteriaceae; genus Paracellulophaga; species Paracellulophaga algicola. Next base: position 1,695,791 of record NC_014934.1, on the reverse strand, counting down.
TATACCGTAATTGCCCAAGATAAAAATGGGTGTTTTGTACAGACTGTGTATACCATTACTGCGGCAACACCAATAGTTATAGATGCAACACCAACAGGAGAAACTTGTTTAGGTAGCAATGACGGAAGTATAGATTTAGTGCTTTCTGGTGGCACAGCGCCCTACAGTACACGACTAAAAAATACAAGTTATGTAGCTAATATGATTCGTTATACTGATTTAGCTTCTGGAGAACATACCGTTTATGTCATAGATGATTTAGGTTGTGAAACAAATGTTCAAGTAACCATTGCTCAAGGTGTAAACCTAAAAGCAACAGTAACACCAGTATATGAATGTACAGGAGATACACCTAATAATTACTTGGTAGTAACTCATGAAGATACAAGTGTAGAAGGTTTAGCCTTATATCAATTAGATGATGAAAATTCTACAGATGTACGTCTGGAGCCAGATTTTACGAACATTGCTCCTGGAAATCATACACTTATTATCTCTTTAAATGGTTGTCTAGAAATTATACCGTTTACCATAGAAAATTTTGATCCATTAGTACTTTCATTAGAAAATAATAATATCAATGAAATTACAGCAATTGCAGCTGGTGGTGATGGTAATTATACCTTCTATTTTGGTGATAAAAACAATGAAGATGATAACACTATGTACATCAATGAATCGGGTACATATACCGTAACAGTTGTAGATGGTAATGGTTGTGAGGCTATTGCAAGTATTGAAATGGAATTCATTGATATAGAGATTCCTAATTTCTTTACACCGAACAACGACTCACAGAATGATACATGGATTCCTCAAAATTTAGAAGGCTTCCCAAATATACTAATGATCATTTTTGACCGTTATGGTAGAGAGGTTTATAGACTGGGTGCAAACGACCCAGGATGGGATGGCCTTTACCAAGACACTGAGCTCCCAACCGGTGATTATTGGTACATAATAAAACTACAAGGTGAAAACGATGAAAGAGAATTTGTCGGACATTTTACCCTGTACAGATAAAAAAATTAACCTACAAGTGCAATGAAAAAAATTGGAATTACTTTAGTGCTCTGTATATGCAGCTTATTTGCAAAAAGCCAAGAGTTAAACTCACCACAGCTCTCTCAGTATTTAGCAGACAACCCGTTCGTTTTATCGCCAACCTATGCAGGTATTGGCGATCATGTGAAAATTCGTATTAACGGATTAACACAGTGGGTAGGAATTGAAGATGCCCCAGATACACAATCTTTAGCGGCAGATATGCGTATTGGAAATAGATCTGGTGTGGGTATATTTTTATATAATGATAAAAATGGCTATACCAAACAACAAGGGGCTAGACTATCTTTTGCGCATCATTTAACGCTAGATAGATATAATGATGAGTTTTTATCTTTCGGTTTATCCTATAATTTTAACCAATTTAGAATAGACATTCAGGAATTTGTTAACGCTGGGGGAGATCCTGGGGTTACCGATGATAGATCTACGGCAAACCACAACTTTGACGTTGGTCTTTTATATAGAAAAGACAAATTCTATGCGAGTTTAAATGCATCAAACATTTTAGATAAAGATTTATCAGGATTCAACATTACCTATGAACCTAACCGTTTAAGAAATTATTACTTGTATACAGGATACCGTTACAAGAAAAGTAAAAATAGTGACCTTGAAATAGAACCTTCTATTTTATATAAAATGTTTGAAAGTGATGGCCGTTCTGAAACGGATATGAACTTAAAATTTAGATTTTATCAATATGAAGATTACTATTATGCAGGTATCAACTACCGTTTCTTAAATGATCAAATTGGAAAGCCTTTATATATTGCTCCGATTGTTGGACTTAAAAAGAATAATTTATACTTCGGATATTCCTATCAAATACAATTAAACGAAATTACAAACTATAGTACAGGTACGCATGTTGTAACCTTAGGCGTAGATTTATTCCAAGGATTGAGTAATTGTAGATGTACATATTAACGGTTAAAAACAGTTATTTTAAAATACATCCATTAAATTTGCCAAAATTGTAAACACAAGTGGGTAAAATTAGCGTTAGTAATATAAGAGTATACGCCTATCATGGGTGTTTAAGAGAAGAGAGTATTAATGGTAGTGATTATCGGGTAGATATTGAAGTAGAAGCAGATTTAGCTAAAGCATCGGTATCAGATAATTTAAAAGATACGGTAAATTATGTAGTGATAAATTACATTGTTAAAGAAGAAATGGCTATAAAGTCTAAACTTTTAGAACATGTGGCTAAACGTATTTTAGACCGAATTTTTAAAGAATGTCTAACTGTAGAATCAGGTAGTGTAACGGTATCAAAAATTAACCCTCCAATTAATGGCGATGTTGAAATGGTTTCGATAAACTTACAATTAAGTCGATGAACTACACTCCTAACACATAGGATAACATGATAATTATGCAGACATTTGCACCACAATTTATGGCATTGTGGTCGAAATGGATAGACAAAGTTCCGCAAGAACTTTCATAGTGGTTCGAGTCCACTCGATGCCTCTGAAAATAGCGCTTAAATAGGTATATTTAGCATTAAGTTCATAGTATAAAAGCGAAAAAAAAAGCTCTAATTTTTTTTAAAGAAAGATTTAGAGCTTTTTTGTAGTAAAAATTGAATAAACATTGCAATAATTAATTTCTATTGTAATTAATTTTCGTAAATTTGCAAACCTAAATTGGCATTGTGGCCGAGTGGCTAGGCAGAGCTCTGCAAAAGCTTGTACAGCGGTTCGAATCCGCTCGATGCCTCTTCAAAATCCTCTTCTTTCATTAGAAGGGGATTTTTTGTTTTAAAATCCTATAGCTATAGCAACCGCTACAATACTATTCAACTATATGTTTTTAAAGTGGCTGGCGCTCTGTAAAATTTAGAATTTAAGATTCGCATACATTTACTCTTATTATAATTCCTTTAATTCAGTACTCAGATTCTCTCGTGCCTGCGTTTCATATTCCTTTATAAAAACATTTGTTTTATAGATAGTATCTAATTCTAAAATACTTTTTAATACCTGTTTTCTTCCTTTTCTATACATAAAATCAGGATAGATCTGATATTCCTTACGTATCTGTTCAGCATACTTTTTATAGGTTTCAGTACCTTGACCTAAAATTGTTAAGTCTACATCTAAAAGTATATTTATATCCTTATTTTCTGATAGCTTATGCTCTTTAGTAGCTTCAATTTGAGCCATACATTCTTTTATGTTTTTGAATGATGTTTTAGCTATTCTTTTTTGAAAGAGTACCGCACTTCTATGCTCATTATCACTTTTTGTAGCGGAATAGATACTATCATGATAAAAAATAGAAAATAACAGAGTATCTAAATTATTAACTTCAGTTTCAACTTTATTTAATTCCTTAAGCATATGCTCTATATGATCAAGCGTGTGATAATACCTAGAATTAGATGAATAGTTCTGGGCTATTTCTTCCCAACATTCAACATTATAAGCTTCATCAACAGAATAAGTACTCATTAAATTAAGAAATTTTTCTTTCATCATTTTTAAAAAATTAATTTATCAAATTTGGTAACGAGAATAGTACCTGTTCTATAGATAATATATAAAGAAATTTAAACTATTAAGACAGTATTCGCGGTTCTCAATAAGACTATGTCTTTAAAATGTATTCAGATTTTTTTGGTGCTATTGAATGTAACACGGTTGCTAATACGTAATAAAATCGCATTGCTAAAATAAGTAGATACATAAGAAGAGGTAAAAATAAAGCGCTTTAAAATGCCTATTGTTGCTCCGCCTCACGGATTAATTCTATTCCTTCTTGAAGGTTTAATTTGTCTTTAGGTAAGAAACCTTTCGTAATTAATACCAGACCACAAATAATTAAAATAATACCCAAAACTTTTTTTACTAAGAAGATACGTCTAGGCGTTAATTTTTTTCTTAACTGCTTAGCCAATAACATTTTAAAAATATCTGTTACAAAATAGGCACCTATCATAGAACCAAAAAACACGAGGATACGGTCACTATTATTATCTAAGCTAGGACCAACAATAATGATAATTCCAAGCCAGAAAACGAGTACGCCAATATTGATAAAATTAAGTAGGAAGCCTTTTACAAATAAACTTAGGTAATGGCCGCTAGTTACTTTAACTGCTTCATCTCTAAGTTTTACTTGTTTGGTTTTAAAAGTTATAATGCCATACACCAATAATATAGCGCCACCAAAAACATAGAGTCCTGGTTGATTGCTTAAATTTTCAAGCAATTGAAAACTACTGAAATAAGCTGCTGTAATAAATAAAATATCTGCTAGAATAACACCTAAATCAAATATAAGCGCAGCTCTAAACCCTTTTGTAGCACTTGTTTCTAGTAAAACAAAAAAAACAGGGCCAATCATAAAGCTTAAAAAAAAACCTAATGGTATGGCTGCCTGTATATCTTCAATCATAAATTTTTACATTCTGGTTATAGTCCCGCCAAAAACAGTTTTTTCATCCATTTTTTTCGGATTGCCATACACTAAAACTTCTCCTCCTGCTTTAACACTTGCTTTCACATAGTTAATAGCATAAATTTCTGCTTTAGAACCTGCATTAACATTTACAGTAGTAAAATTAGTTTTAAATAATTTTCCTTGATAAATACCACCGGTATTGATCATCACATCTTGATTATCAGAAAAGCCTGTTGTAGTTATTATACCACCAGTAACGGTTTTAATAAGCAATTGTTCTACTTGTGTATTGATAACCAACTCACCACCCTCTTGAGCTTTTAACTCTAGTAAATCTTGCTTTATAGCTTCTTTACTGGTGATACGCGCATCTTCATTAACATCAATAGTAATTAAATCTTCTGTATAGTACAAATCTACAAAAGTTCTGTACCCACTAAAAATTTTACCGAGCTCCATTCGTAATTTTAATACACCTTCATTATTAACAATAGCTACTTTACTGGTATTAGAACCAGTAATTACTGCTTTATTAACAGTAGATTTTATTAAATTAATAGACAAGCCATCAAATGCCTTGACAGTTGTAAATTTATCAAGATTTTGAGTAACCTTCTCGCTCTGTGCTTGTCCAGTAATTAGGCCAATCACTAAGAAAGTTACTATAAAATATTGTTTCATTTTTTTTGTTTTTAGGTAATTCTAATCATTACTAAACAAATTCTATTCCAAACTACAAAAATTCGCTATTCTGCCTTACCAATCAATGTAAAATCTAAATGTCTTTTTACAAGATCTGTATTTTTTACCATTACGATTACTTCATCACCAAGTTGGTATACTTTCTTAGTACGTTCCCCAATGATAGCATATTGTTTTTCATCAAAATTATAGTAATCACCTTTTATGTCACTAATACGAACCATTCCCTCGCATTTGTTTTCTACAATTTCTACATAGATTCCCCATTCGGTTACTCCAGAAATTACACCCACAAATTCACGATCTTGATGATCTTCCATGAATTTAATTTGCATGTATTTAATAGAATCACGTTCTGCACTAGAAGCTAAACCTTCCATATCTGAAGAATGTTTACATTTTTCTTCATAAACCTCTTTTTTAGCGGTAGCACCATTATCTAAATAATGTTGCAATAAACGATGTACCATTACATCAGGATACCTACGAATTGGTGAAGTAAAATGGGTATAGTAATCAAAAGCTAAACCATAGTGACCAATATTATCGGTAGTATAAATAGCTTTACTCATGGTACGTATAGCAAGGGTATCTACCATATTTTGCTCGCCTTTACCTTTTACATCTTCTAAAAGCTGATTTAAAGAGCTACTTATGGTCTTTTTACTCTTGAAGTCTAGCTTATGACCAAAACGAGAGATAATCCCATTTAAAGCCATTAGTTTCTCTTCATTTGGCTCATCATGCACTCGATACACAAAAGTTTTCTCTGGTTTTTGCTTCCCAATAAATTCGGCTACTTTTCTATTTGCTAAAAGCATAAACTCTTCAATAAGTTTATTAGCATCTTTAGCTTCTTTAAAATAAACACTTTCTGGTTCTCCTTCTGGTGTTAAATTAAAACGTACTTCTACTTTATCAAAAGATATAGCTCCTGCATTCATTCTACGCGAACGCATAATTTTTGCGAGTTCGTCTAATTTTAAAGTGGCATTAACAACTTCTTCAGAAACTTCATAAGCAGCAGCTCTAATAGAAATATCTTCAGGAATGCTATTTACTTTATTTTCAATAATATGTTGTGCTTCTTCATAAGAAAAACGTTCATTAGAATTTATAACCGTACGGCCAAACCATTCCTTAATGACATGTGCTTTTTTATCAATTTCAAAAATAGCAGAAAAAGTATATTTTTCTTCATGCGGACGTAAAGAACACGCATTGTTAGAAAGTACTTCTGGTAACATAGGTACCACCCTGTCTACTAAATAAACAGATGTTGCTCTTTCATATGCTTCATCATCCATCACCGTATCTGGCGTTAAATAATGCGAAACATCTGCAATGTGAATTCCTATTTCAAAATTCCCATTATCTAAAACTTCAAAAGATAAGGCATCATCAAAATCTTTAGCATCACGTGGATCAATTGTAAAGGTCAGCGTATCACGCATATCTCTACGTTTTGCAATTTCTTCTGGTTTAATAGAAGTATCTAAATCATTTGCAAATTGTTCTACTTCTACTGGAAATTCATAAGGCAAACCATATTCTGCTAAGATAGAATGTATTTCCGTATTGTGTTCTCCTGGTTTTCCTAAAACTTGTGTAATAGTACCATAAGGAGAATCGGTTTTATCTGGCCATTCGTTATATTCTACAATAACCTTATCGCCATCTTCCGCATTGTTAATTTTATCTTTAGGAATAAAGAAGTCGGTATACATTCTAAAATCGCCTACACGTACAAAAGCAAAAGACTTTTGCATATCAAGAATCCCTACAAAACTGGTCTTAAAACGTTTTACAATTTTAGTAACTTCACCCTCTAATTTCTTCCCTTTTCTACGTGGATAGATGTAAATTTCTACCGTATCCTTATGAAAAGCCTTGTTTATTTTGTTCACAGGAACGAAAACATCATCGTCCATACCTTCAATAATGATGTAAGCATTACCTCTTCCTGTAATATCTACAGTACCGGTATGATAGGTTTTGGTATTCTCTATAGCCTTGTATTTCCCTGGGGAAGTTTCTACAATTCTACGCTTCTCTTTTAATTGTACTAATCTCTTTATTAAGTCATTACGATCGTTAGCCTCACTAATTTGTATTTTAGCAGCAATCTCTTTGTAATTAAAACTTTTATTTGGTTCTTTTTCTAGGACAGTGAAAATACCTCTTGTAATTTCATTCTTTTTCTGACCTGAAGAGCTTTTCTTTTTCTTCGACATTCAATTCTTTAATTTATCGGAAAATTACAAATTATAATCCATAGGTAGCATTAAGCATTTGTAAACTCACTTTTTTAAATCTTCTTAGTTATAAACATATATAATATATATACTTTTTCTTTTTTTTAAAATTTAAATAAAATGGTGATTATTATAGTGTGTTAATAACCGATATAAATTTAATTAAGTTTACTTGTTTTGCGTTTATAAATAACTTTATTGACAATTTATACAATTGATTATAAATTTAAAATCAGTCCTTTAAATAGGTTATTAACTAATCTTAACAACTTCTGTTAACATCAATTTATTGATAAGTAGATGTAAATTTATTGTTAACTACTCTGTTTGAAGTGGTGATATCTTTTCTGTAGATTTTTAGAAGTTTATCGTTGAAATACCAATAAGTTTCGTAAACCAGAATTACTATTTAATATCAAAATTTACTAGTTAGTTTTTTTAAGTAGTTTATCAACAATTCTACATAAGTACTAAAGAGCTAAGTAACAGCATCTTTTCCATATGGTTAAAAAAATGTTGTTAATAAGCCAAAATCTGTGGTGAAACCATAGGTATTTGTACCTTTACGGTATAAATAACAGTGTATTATGAAGATAGCTATAGGCAATGACCATGCCGGTACAGATTACAAATTAGCCATAGTAGGAATGTTAAAATCTATGCATATAGAGGTTAAGAACTATGGTACTGATGGTACAGATAGTGTAGACTATCCAGATTTTGTTCACCCAGTGGCAGAAGATGTAGCTTCTAACGCTGTAGATTTTGGTATCATTATATGTGGTAGTGGTAATGGTGCTTCTATTACAGCCAACAAACATCAAAAAGTACGTTCTGCGTTATGTTGGACCAATGAGATTGTTGCTTTAGCTCGGCAACATAATGATGCTAACATATTAAGTCTCCCTGCGCGTTATATTTCATTACCTCAAGCTTTAGAAATGGTAAAGACATTTTTAGAGACTAAGTTTGAAGGTGGTAGACATGAACGTAGAGTAGAAAAAATACCTTGTAAATAATTTAGGATATGGGTCACAATCACGCACATGGCCACCAACATAACCATCCAGATTTAAAAGGAAGAAACCTTTTGATTTCTATCTTATTAAATATCATTATCACCGTAGCGCAAGTTATAGGGGGTTTGGTATCTGGTAGTTTGTCTTTATTATCAGATGCACTGCACAATTTTAGTGATGTCTTATCACTTATTGTGAGTTACATTGCTGCTATTTATGCGAAAAAAGAGGCTTCTACCAATAAAACATTTGGTTATAAAAGGGCTGAAATTATCGCAGCTTTCGTAAACTCTGCTTCTTTAATTGTAGTTGCTATTATTTTAATTAAAGAAGCTGTAGAACGTTTTTTTGATACACACCCCATTCAGTCTAATATTGTTATTTGGTTGTCTTTATTAGGGATTGTTGCCAATGGCTTAAGTGTCTTATTATTAAAGAAAGATGCCAATACCAATATGAACATGAAATCTGCATATCTACATTTATTAACAGATATGTTGGCTTCTGTAGCAGTATTAATCGGTGGTCTGGTTATGAAATTTTATGAATTGTATTGGGTAGATGCTTTACTAACCTTATGTATTGCGTTTTACTTAATCTATGTAGGGTATGATCTTTTAAAAACTTCTACGCGGGTACTTATGCTTTTTACGCCAAATACAATAGAGATAAATAAAATTGTAGAAGCTTTACATAAGATAGATACCATTAAAAATGTACACCACGTACATATTTGGCAATTAAATGAGGACGAAGTACATTTAGAAGCACATATAGATTTTGATACCGACATTCGGTTATCAGAGTTTGATGCTATTCTAGAGAAGATAGAAGAAGAGGTCTTTCATAAATTTGGAATTAACCATGTCAATATTCAGCCAGAATATGATAAGATTGATAACAAACAAATTATAGTTCAAGATTAAGCTATGTTAAAAGTTCAAGTAAAAAGGTTTGATGAATTATCTACAACAGAATTGTATGTTATTTTAAAATTGCGAAGTGAAGTTTTTGTGGTAGAACAAGATTGTGTATACCAAGATGTAGATGGTAAAGATTTCAAATCATTACATGTTATAGGGTATAACGATGAAGATATTGCAGCTTATACGCGTATTTTTAAAGCAGGCGATTATTTTAAGGAAGCCAGTATAGGTAGAGTAGTAGTTAGCCCTAAATACCGAAAGGATGGTTTTGGTAGAGAAATTATGAAAGCCTCTATTGCTGCTGTTAACAAAGCGTATGGAGAAGATACTATCCGTATTTCTGCTCAAAAATACCTTTTAAAATTCTACACCTCATTGGGGTTTAATGTGGTAGGTGAAGAGTATTTAGAAGACGGTATTCCGCATATGAATATGATTAAAAATTAGCCTGTTCATAACTTGTTAATTCAAGGACAGTTGTTAAATTTCAATGACCGTTCTTGAATTCCTGTTGTCACTTCGAGTGAATGATTTTGTAGCGATAGCGAAGAAATCATTAGTATCGAGAAGCTTTTTAATTTGCAGGAGTTCTCGATACATTTTCCATACGTTTCACTTCCTGGAAAACACTCGAACTGACAATCTAGTTTTCTAATGAGCTTGTTTTTTCATGAACAGTTGTTGAATTCCTGTTGTCACTTCGAGTGAATTATTTTGTAGCGGTAGCGCAGAAATCATTAGTATCGAGAAGCTTTTTAGTATGTATGAGTTTTCTAATGAGCTTGTTTTTTCATGAACAGTTGTTGAAATTCAATGGCAGTTGTTGAATTCCTGTTGTCACTTCGAGTGAATGATTTTATAGCGATAGCGGAGAAGTCATTAGTATCGAGAAGCTTTTTAGTTTGCAGGAGTTCTCGATACATTTTCCATACGTTTCCCTTCCTGAAAAACACTCGAACTGACATGCTAGTTTTTTAATGAGCTTGTTTTTTTCATGAACCGTTATTGAAATTCAATGGCGGTTGTTGAATTCCTGTCGTCACTTCGAGTGAATGATTTAGTAGCGATAGCGGAGAAGTCATTAGTATCGAGAAAGGTTTTAGTTCAGATAAGTTCTCTATACATTTTTTATTGCGTTTCCCTTCCTAAAAACCACTCGAACTGACATACTAGTTTTCTAATGAGTTTGTTTTTTTCATGAACAGTTGTTGAAATTCAATGACAGTTGTTGAATTCCTATTGTCACTTCGAGTGAATGATTTTGTAGCGGTAGCGGAGAAGTCATTAGTATCGAGAAGCTTTTTAGTTTGCAGGAGTTCTCGATACATTTTTCCATACGTTTCCCTTCCTAAAAAACACTCGAACTGACATGCTAGTTTTTTGATGAACTTTTTTTTTCAATGACAGTTGTTGAATTCCTGTTGTCACTTCGAGTGAATGATTTTGTAGTGATAGCGGAGAAATCATTAGTATCGAGAAGCTTTTTAGTTTGTATGAGTTTTCTAATGAGCTTGTTTTTTCAATGACCGTTGTTGAATTCCTGTTGTCACTTCGAGTGAATGATTTTATAGCGATAGCGGAGAAATCATTAGTATAGAGAAGCTTTTTAGTTTGCAGGAGTTCTCGATACATTTTTCCATACGTTTCCCTTCCTAAAAAACACTCGAACTGACAATCTAGTTTTCTAATGAGCTTGTTTTTTCAAGGACGGTTGTTGAATTCCTGTTGTCACTTCGAGTAAATGATTTAATAGCAATAGCGAAGAAATCATTAGTATAGAGAAGCTTTTTAGTTGAGATAAGTTCTCGATACATTTTTCCATACGTTTCCCTTCCTAAAAAACACTCGAACTGACATGCTAGTTTTTTGATGAACTTTTTTTTTCATGAACGGTTGTTGAATTTCTATTGTCACTTCGAGTGAATGATTTTGTAGCGATAGCGGAGAAATCATTAGTATCGAGAAGCTTTTTAGTTGAGATAAGTTCTCTATACATTTTCCATACGTTTCCCTTCCTGAAAACACTCGAACTGACATGCTAGTTTTTTAATGAACTTTTTTTTTCAATGACAGTTGTTGAATTCCTGTTGTCACTTCGAGTGAATGATTTTGTAGCGATAGCGGAGAAATCATTAGTATCGAGAAGCTTTTTAGTTTATATGAGTTTTCTAATGAGCTTGTTTTTTCAAGGACAGTTGTTGAAATTCAATGACAGTTGTTGAAATGGTGTTGTCACTTCGAGTGAATGATTTAGTAGCGATAGCGGAGAAATCATTAGTATCGAGAAGCTTTTTAGTTCAGATAAGTTCTCGATACATTTTTCCATACGTTTCACTTCCTGGAAAACACTCGAACTGACAATCTAGTTTTCTAATGAACTTGTTTTTTCAAGGACAGTTGTTGAAATTCAATGGCAGTTGTTGAATTCCTGTTGTCACTTCGAGTGAATTATTTTGTAGCGGTAGCGGAGAAATCATTAGTATCGAGAAGCTTTTTAGTTTGCAGGAGTTCTCGTACTGAGTACTTAAATTATTTATGATGAGCTTGTTTTTTCAAGGACAGTTGTTGAATTTCAAGGACAGTTGTTGAATTCCTGTTGTCACTTCGAGTGAATGATTTTGTAGCGATAGCGAAGAAATCATTAGTATCGAGAAGCTTTTTAGTTTGCAGGAGTTCTCTATACATTTTCCATACGTTTCACTTCCTAAAAAACACTCGAACTGACATGCTAGTTTTTTAATGAGCTTGTTTTTTCATGAACGGTTGTTGAAATTCAATAACAGTTGTTGAATTCCTGTCGTCACTTCGAGTGAATGATTTTGTAGCGTCAGCGGAGAAATCATTAGTATCGAGAAGGGTTTTAGTTCGGATAAGTTCTCGATACATTTTTCCATACGTTTCACTTCCTAAAAAACACTCGAACTGACAATCTAGTTTTCTAATGAGCTTGTTTTTTCATGAACAGTTGTTGAATTCCTGTTGTCACTTCGAGTAAATGATTTAATAGCAATAGCGAAGAAATCATTAGTATCGAGAAGCTTTTTAGTTGAGATAAGTTCTCTATACATTTTTCCATACGTTTCACTTCCTAAAAAACACTCGAACTGACAATCTAGTTTTCTAATGAGCTTGTTTTTTTCATGAACAGTTGTTGAAATTCAATGACAGTTGTTGAATTCCTGTTGTCACTTCGAGTGAATGATTTTGTAGCGGTAGCGGAGAAATCATTAGTATCGAGAAGCTTTTTAGTTTGTATGAGTTTTCTAATGAGCTTGTTTTTTCAATGATAGTTGATGAATTCGTATTGTCACTTCGAGTGAATGATTTTGTAGCGGTAGCGAAGAAATCATTAGTATCGAGAAGCTTTTTAGTTCGCAGGAGTTCTCGTACTGAGTACTTAAATTATTTTTGATGAGCTTGTTTTTTCAAGGACAGTTGTTGAAATTCAATGGCAGTTGTTGAATTTCTGTCGTCACTTCGAGTGAATGATTTTGTAGCGGTAGCGGAGAAATCATTAGTATTCAGAAGCTTTTTAGTTTGCAGGAGTTCTCGTACTGAGTACTTAAATTATTTTTGATGAACTTGTTTTTTCAAGGACAGTTGTTGATTTTCAATGACAGTTGTTGAATTCCTGTTGTCACTTCGAGTGAATGATTTTGTAGCGATAGCGAAGAAATCATTAGTATCGAGAAGCTTTTTAGTTTGTATGAGTTTTCTAATGAGCTTGTTTTTTCAAGTACGGTTGTTGAATTCCTGTTGTCACTTCGAGTGAATGATTTAGTAGCGGTAGCGGAGAAATCATTAGTATCGAGAAGGGTTTTAGTTCGGATAAGTTCTCGATACATTTTTCCATACGTTTCACTTCCTGAAAAACACTCGAACTGACAATCTAGTTTTCTAATGAGCTTGTTTTTTCAAGGACGGTTGTTGAATTTTCGGTTTTTCATCAAGTACAAATTCAAGGACAGTTGTTGAATTCCTGTTGTCACTTCGAGTGAATTATTTTGTAGTGATAGCGGAGAAGTCATTAGTATCGAGAAGTTTTTTAGTTTGTATGAGTTCTCGATACATTTTTCATTGCGTTTCTCTTCATGAAAAACACTCGAACTGACAATCTAGTTTTTTGATAATCTTGTTTTTTCAATGACAGTTGTTGAATTTTCGGTTTTTCATCAAGTACAAATTCAATGACAGTTGTTGAATTCCTGTTGTCACTTCGAGTGAATAATTTTGAAGTGGTAGCGAAGAAATTATTAGTATCGAGAAGCTTTTAGCTAGCAGGAGTTCTCTATACATTTTTCATTGCGTTTCTCTTCATGAAAAACACTCGAACTGACAATCTAGTTTTTTGATAATCTTGTTTTTTCAAGGACAGTTGTTGAATTTGTAATGTCACTTCGAGTGAATGATTTTGTAGTGATAGCGAAGAAATTATTAGTATAGAGAAGCTTTTTAGTTCGTATGTGTTCTCTAATGAGGTTGATCAATTCAAGGACGGTTGTTGATTTTCAATGACCGTCCTTGAATTCGTGTTGTCACTTCGAGTGAATGATTTTGTAGCGGTAGCGAAGAAATTATTAGTATCGAGAAGCTTTTTAGTTTGCAGGAGTTATCGATACATTTTTCCATACGTTTCCCCTCCTGAAAAACACTCGAACTGACGGTGTAGTTTATGTTTGAATATTTCATGAACCGTTGTTGATTAATTCAAGGACAGTTGTTGAATTCTTGTTGTCACTTCGAGTGAATGATTTAGTAGCGGTAGCGGAGAAATCATTAGTATCGAGAAGTGTTGATAACTTCAAAAAGTTCTCGATACCCTTCTCCTGCTGGTCGTAGCACTCGAACGGACAGTTTGTTTATGTTTTAGTAATTCAACAACCGTTGTTGATTTTTCGGTTTTTCATCAAATACAAATTCAAGGACAGTTGTTAAATTCGTGTTGTCACTTCGAGTGAATAATTTTGAAGTGGTAGCGAAGAAATTATTAGTATCGAGAAGCTTTTTAGTTCGCAGGAGTTCTCTAATGAGATTGATCAATTCAATGACAGTTGTTGAATTCCTGTTGTCACTTCGAGTGAATGATTTTGCAGCGGTAGCGGAGAAGTCATTAGTATCGAGAAGCTTTTTAGTTCGTATGTGTTCTCTAATGAGGTTGATCAATTCAAGGACAGTTGTTGATTTTCAATGACAGTTGTTGAATTCCTGTTGTCACTTCGAGTGAATAATTTTGAAGTGGTAGCGAAGAAATTATTAGTATCGAGAAGGGTTTTAGTTCGGATAAGTTCTCGATACATTTTTCCATACGTTTCACTTCCTAAAAAACACTCGAACTGACAATCTAGTTTTTTGATAAGCTTGTTTTTTCAATGACAGTTGTTGAATTCCTGTTGTACTTCGAGTGAATTATTTTGTAGCGGTAGCGGAGAAGTCATTAATATAGAGAAGCTTTTTAGTTCAAATAAGTTCTCGATACATTTTTCATTGCGTTTCTCTTCATGAAAAACACTCGAACTGACAATCTAGTTTTTTTCAATGACAGTTGTTTAATTTTCGGTTTTTCATCAAGTACAAATTCAAGGACAGTTGTTGAATTCCTGTTGTCACTTCTAGTGAATGATTTTGTAGGGATAGCGGAGAAATCATTAGTATCGAGAAGCTTTTAGTTTGTATGAGTTCTCTAATGAGGTTGATCATTTCAATGACAGTTGTTGAAATTCAATGACGGTTGTTGAAATCGAGTAATTTTAAAACTATTTTTTTTAATTTTATATACGGTTGCTAGCGCTGTAGGAGTAGGTATTCACAAAAAAAGCGCCCATAAGGCGCTTTTTCAATTATAGTTTAATCGGTTCTTTATTTGCTAGATTAATATCTTCTAACATATCTTCTGTAAATTTATAATGCCCTTTAGTCGTAATAATCCTAAACCGGTCAGATTTCATACGGCTAATCGTATCTAAAAACAACCATTTGGTCTTTAGTAACCTTGGCTTTTTAGATTTTAAACTAATATCAAAAAAGTATTTTCTACCATTTTTAATCGCAACAATATCTGGGGTTATTTTAGAATCATGCCCTTTCCTGGTGTATGATTTTGGAGTCTCGTAACCTTCAATATCAGCTTTAATGTGCTCAAATCCGGTAGCCTGCAAATGAGTTACCGATTTCTCAATTAAGTTCTTGTTTTCTAGTTTTTCCGATTCGATCATAATCTTGAAAGTACGCTTTATATTAGTCAATTCAAAATAAAATACATTGATTAACAGTATGTTAAGTTTTAAAAACTACTAAAATGAATATTATACTATAGCGTTAAGTTCTTGTTAGGAATACAGATTAACTAAAAAAATAGTCTTAATTTTAGGGCATACCGCTACTATCAAATTTGCGTCCATGAAAAAAATCACTTTTATTCTTTCTTTTTCCTTTCTACTAATTACTTTGTTTTCTTGTTCTGATGATGATAAAAACGATACTGTTTTAGTGGATGATATCGCAGCTATACGATCAGAATACGCCCCTGATAAACGGGTAGCCCTTTTTGATGTTTCTGCTTATAGAATAAAAAATAACTATACCCTGTATGGGGAAAGTAACCTTCCTGATGCCGTAACGGCTTTAAGAGAACGTTTAACCGAAGAGGGGATTAAATATACAGATAATATAAAATTATTACCGGAAGAAGATCTAAAAGATAAACACTTTGGACTAGTAACTATATCTGTAGCCAATTTAAGAAGCAATCCTAAACATTCGGCAGAATTAGGCACACAAGCAACTTTAGGTACACCTGTAAAAATAATTAAGAAAGAGGGTTCCTGGTCTTTGATTCAAACACCAGACCAGTATTTATCATGGGTAGATGATGGCGGAATTGTAGCTATGAATGCAGCCGATTATCAACATTGGAAAGATGCACAAAAGATGATCTATACTAAGATTAGTGGAAATACGTATACCATGCCAGATGAAACCTCGCAAGTAGTTTCTGATATTGTTGCAGGCGGAATTCTAGAACTACTAGTAACGGATGAGGATGAAGAAAGTGATTTTTTTATGGTAAAATACCCAGATGGGCGAGAAGCTTACGTTGCTAAAACCGAAGCTAGTTGGTACACAGAATGGTTGGCAACTGCAGAACCAAACCAAGAAAATTTAGTAGCTACGTCCAAACAATTAATGGGCTTACCGTATTTATGGGGAGGTACTTCTACGAAAGGAGTAGATTGTAGTGGCTTTACAAAAACTATCTATTTTTTAAACGGGATGATTATTCCACGTGATGCATCGCAACAAGTACATACGGGGGAATTGATTGATACCAAAGAAAATTTTAAAAAACTCCTTCCTGGAGATTTATTGTTTTTTGGAAAGCCAGCTACGGATGATAAAACTGAAAAAGTAGTACATGTAGGCATGTGGATTGGTAACAATGAATTTATACATTCCTCAGGGCAGGTACATATTAGCAGTATGGATAGCAATGCAGCTAATTATGATGAAGCCAATCATGATCGTTTTTTACGAGCAAAACGTATCGCTAAAAGTTCGGTAGGGGCACTTGTAAATTTAAAGGAGACGCCTATTTTTAATGATTAAATATATTTAAGTAATACCCATAAAAAAAGGTCCTACAGCAACGTTGTAGGACCTTTTTAAATTGTAATAGAAACTTATTCGTTTTCTTTCTCAATCACTTGGTGTGTTTTTAACCACTCTTCTCCTTTGGCATCTAAAAAGAAATCCATCCATACATAGTACATAACTTTTTCTTTTTCTACGGTAACCGAATGGCTAGATCCTAGCGGAATGTGTAATAATGCATATTCATTTAAAGGGGTACTTTCATCATCTGCATAAACCACTACGTCATTTTCAGAAAGGCCTAAAAATAATTGTTCTAACATCGGGTGCTCATGCGGGTCTACTTTATCTGGTCCTGTTGTTTGTACCGTTCCCATGGCAATTCTAGGAATTATCTTATTAGGCATAATAGTTCTACTCACCGTATTTGGACTTTTTATAGGCTCTGTATACGGCTCACAATCCGTAAACTTCTTATAATATACGTGCTGTGTATTCTCTTTAGGAAACGTTTCTAAATCTATAAGATCTTGTTTGCTTAGTTTGCTAGCAATTCTCAAATAATGAAGCGTATCATTTGCTGTTGTTTTTAGCTGAATCTCTTCTACAGCATTAGGTAATAAAATAGTTTCAGGTACAATCGCATAATCTGTGCCTTCAGCCGTTACCGTACCATTCCCTTTAAAAAACAGGTAGATTAATTTATTCCCATCTTCTGTAGCATCAAGAATTGTATTTTTTCCTGTTAATGCAATATGTTCTACATGGATGCCTTTAATTTCATCGGCTAATATGGTTTTAGCGTATTGCTGACTGTATAGTGGTAAATCTGTGCTTAGATTTTCTACCGGAATTTCTTGAGCATTCAGGCTCATCATTGTGGTTACTAAAAACACGCCTAGTACCACTGGAAAACTTTTTCTCATCATTTTCAAAATTAGGACGATAATATACAAACTTAAAAGACTGCTGAACTTTTTAAAACATACTTTTTAGGCAATTAGACCATTTTTTAACTTAATTTCTATTTTTAGGTAGTTCTATAAGAAATCAGTTACAGAGAAAAAGAGGGGTGTAAACCTTTTAATAAGGGTAATAATCAATCACCTCTAAGGCATCATCTACTAAATTAATATAGTTGTAATGCAATTTATCATTCTTATCAAAACTACCGTTTTTATTAGTGTCTTCAATACTTTTTACATACAAACGGTCTATTTCTGGGATAATTTTCCATTCCAATAATTCATGATTTTTTGGCATTAAACGCTTAAAACTAGAACCGTCTATTTTACTAATGTATAAGGTTTTTATATCCTTGTCATCTAAGGTTCTATCGGCATTGGTATCCGCATCAATCACATCATAAATAAAAAGCTGTTTGCCTGTTCTCTCATACAAATCCCATAAAAAATCTGCTGAGGTAATCCGGATATCTTTATCGGTAAGCGCTACCAATTTATTCGTCCCTATTTCTTTAAATTTTATATTGGTTAAGTTGCCATAGACTTTATGATTATCATAACTAGCAATATTAAAATTAGTTCCAGAAGCATAGCTCCAAGAACCCGATGCTATTTTACGATCCTTAGCATACAATTGCAATGCTCCAATAGGGTGCATTAGAAAGTTAGTACTATCTATTAAAATAGGTAAATCTGCTACGATAACCATAGAGGTGTCTTTTACCAAGGTTTTAGCTTCTTGGTCTGTATATACAACTTTGGGTTTTTTCTCCGTGGTACAAGAGGCTAGAAGTAGTAAAGTGATTAGGGTACTAAAAATAGTTTTCATAAGTGTTGTTTTTTAGATGGATGCTCAAATCTAGATTATTTTATCCTAGCGGAATAGGAGCAACTAGGGAAGTGGTGCTTTCCTTGAGGGAACAGGTTTTTTTTTAGGGTGATGTTGCTATAGTGTTATCCTACAGCCCAGGAAATATAGGTTGATGCTTTGCATTAATGAGGGGTGTTCCTATAGCATGATAAGGTTACCGATTTTTCAGCAACCTTAGAGGTCCTACTACGTATTGAAGATGAGCAACTAAAACTTCCACCAAGGTTTTTTCTTTGGTTTTTCTAGGGTGATTTTTGTCTTTAAAAACTCCAAATATTTAGGATCGTCATCCGCAAATAATTCCTCACCTTCCAAGGCATACGCTCTGGTAAGCTCATCTGCAGCCCTTTCTAAATTCCCGGTTTCTAACTGGCATTGTCCAAGCCTTAAGTGAATAAACGGATTGCCGATGCCATTAGGGCAATGCATGGCATTGCTAAGGTTCTCTACACCCGCCTGAAAATCGGCACCTAAAAAATTAGCATCGCCAATAGCTACCAAGATCCAGGTGGTGGCTTCCCATTCTGTTTTGGGTTCTGGGACCAAATCATAAGCGGCCCAGTAGGCATCAAGGGCATCGCTATAGTTACCCGCTTCTGCCAAGGCATCGCCTTGCTCAGATAATTTTTCTATTTCAAGATGTAGGCTTTCGTCTAGTGTGTTCATTTTTTTAGAGGTATTGTGCTATGTTGTTCCGGTTATTTTAAGTGTTCTTTAAAAAATTCGATAGTTCTATTCCACGATAAATCCGCAGCTTCTTTATCAAACCTTGGCGTTGTATTATTATGAAAACCATGATTTACTTTAGGGTAAATATAAGTTTTGTAGGCAATAGCATGTGCTGTTAAAACCGCTTCATATTCTGGTATTCCTGCATTTACACGTTCATCTAGTTCGCCATACTGTAAGAGTAGGGGTGCTTTAATTTTAGCGGCATCTTCTGCTTCGGGTTGTCTGCCATAATACGGTACTGCAGCACCAAGTTGCGGAATACGTACTGCTAGCATATTGGCAATCCATCCACCAAAACAAAAACCAACCACGCCTATATGGCCATTGCAATCTTTATGGTTTTTTAAATAGGCATAGGCAGCAATAAAATCTTCTAGCATTTCTGCTTGGTTACGCTCTTTTTGCAAGGCTCTACCATCATCATCATTACCTGGATACCCACCAAGCGGTGTTAAGGCATCTGGTGCAAGACTTATAAAATCTGCTACGGCTACGCGCCTGCCTACATCTTCAATATAGGGGTTTAAACCTCTGTTTTCATGCACTACAATAACCCCAGGAAGTTTGGTTTTTATCCCTTTAGGTTTAGAAAGCAATCCTTTTATAGTACCACCACCTTTAGGAGAATCATAGGTGATGTAGTCAGAATCTAAACTAGGATCATTAGGTGCTACCAAGAGGGTGTCTTTATAGTTGGGAGACATAAAGCTTAATAAAGAAGCTACCGTAAGACCGCCCACCGCATAGAGCGATAGTTTTTCTGCAAATTGCCTGCGGTCTAATTTATTGTGCGCATAATCATCATACAGATCAAACACCTCTTGAGAAATAGCCCCTTTTTTCAAATCTTTCATAGCCCTATTATTTGTGAGTAGGAAAGTTAAGAATTTTTTTTTTGCTGTTTTAACATAAGAAGGCCTGCTAAAGAAATGAAAAATGAAACGGTACAACGCTACATTAAAAACCAACTCCTACAGACCACTACCGATGAAATGCATAGGGCTTCGGTAAACGGAAAATAGGACCCTTGTCATTAATCGGAGTTGTTTTACCGCTTGGCTGATATTCCTCAAGATAACGAAAAACAGTGTCGTTGGGCGAATCAGAACCTAGTAAAACAAGAGTTACTGCGTTCTATTAGTGTAACAAATTACAAGACATGAAAACTTTACTTATCACTATCTTTTTAATCTTTACTGGAATCACTGCTCAAGCACAAGAGTCGACTAAAGAAGTGAAAGTAGAAACTACGCCAAAAACTATTGTTACAGAAACGAGCTACGAAACTTCTACAGCACGTTTGTATATGTACAAAAATTCTAGAGTTAAAAAAGAATTGACTTTTACTACAAAAGCAAACAAGACTAAATTGGCTTAATATAAACCACCATTCTATTAGCTAATTTCAATACGTACATTTTTTATCAAGTTCTTCAATAAAAATCATAATAGATAGCCCATTTGTTGGTCTCATCATTTTTTGCAAAGAGTAAACTACCACGATCAATTACATTCAAATTTATTTTATCATCCGAAGTAATTTGAAACATAAATTCAAAGCCTTCTCCAAAGCCATCAGCAATACCAATTCCTGACTGACAGTAGGAGGGGTACCCTCCAAGCTTATGTTCATATTGGTGAAAATCGGCAATGTCATAATAACTATCAATAACACCCTCATTTTCAAGTGTAAGTACCTCATCTTCCATTTCAGGAGATAAGCCTCCGCCATCCCAAATGGGGCAGTCTTTTTCTAATGCTGGTTTTAAAGGAAAAGCTTTAAGAAAGGATTCTGGGTTAGATAAGTCCTTAACCACAATAGCCTCTAAATTTTCATACTCGCGAATAACCCAATGCTGACCCATTTCTTCTAAACGTTCTGGATAGGTAGGTGCGATAAAAACGGTTATTATTTTTGTTTTTGATAGTTTGGAAGGAACAAAAGGTAAGGTAGGCAAGTAGAACTGTGCTAAGGGAAACATTAAATCCCCATGTACATCAAGAGGGATGCTTTCCGCTTCCGTATAAACCGTTACTTTTCCTATCCAACTTTCTTCAAGAGTATGTTTAGGTCTAAAACCGCCCGCTTTAAAGATGGTGGCTTCTTTAAAAATTTTACTTTTTACTTCTTCTGGGGTCAATTTTTTTTATTTTTTCAATTACAATAAATAGCTTTTCTCCATCCTACCGATTTGAAAAATCGGCATGCCTATACCTTGTTTAGCAACCGTAGGACAAGGTAATGTTTACGTATTTAATTTCTGTAGTACCATTGCTATGGTGTAACACGATCTTTAAAAGAGCATCAGCTATAAAATGGACTAATGGCCTTCCTTGGTAGCTCATCGTAGCTGTAGTGCCTCCCATTTCTCCTGGGTAATGCACCAGCGTATCCTTTAGTTTTAAATTTACCTCTCTAGAGGTTTCAACTTTTTCATACGCTATTTTCGGGAAAAGAGCCATATTTCTGGTGAGCGGTAGTTCTTTGTAAGGGCCATACCCCTCCCAAGCATACTTTTCTTTTGATTTTGTGGCATCAAAATTATATTCCCAGATAGATTCTTTAAACGTATAGAACAATGCTATGCTAGTCGTACTTTCTTTAGGTTCAATATATAGTAATCTATCGCCTAAATCATTAAATACATCTTCAGATACAAACACGGTATCTTGCTTTACTATAGGAGAAGTTTCAGAGCCAGTCTCCGTTTCATAAAAATAAAAACTGAGATCAAAACTGTCAAATTTTAAGGTGGTGTTTGCTGTGGTAAGCGCATCAGAAGGGTTGTAAGGCTTACTTTCATTTTTTAATAAATACCCACTAAAGACATAACCGGTTAAGATGGGTTTGGTGTCCCAAGAATTACGCATTGTTTTTACTTTAAACCAGTTTCCGTTTACAGGCACGCCATTATCTACAAGCGATAAATAGGAGCCTGTATCTTCTAATAATACTACATATTCTCCGGGAGGAAATTTCCCTATTTTTTCCCCGCTAGTGGAAGGTTCACTCCTAACGCTAAGGCCATTTTTAGCAGCAACCGTATAAATGGTACTTTCTTTTGCTTGCTGTTGCGGCCATAGCTTAGCATGCGCACTTAGCATAAGAACAACGAGTAGTAGGTAGTGGTTTTTCATATAAGGGAAATTAAAAATTTGATGCCTTTTGTGCGCTTAAAAATACGAAGCATACACTTGCCATTTGGTGTTCTTTTTTTCAATAATTTGTAGGATCATATAATCCCTATGTTTGCTATGTTTTCCGTCTGCACTAGGTTTAGAAAGCATCACCATCAGGTACCTATCTTTTGTAAAGACTAGGGCAGGGTTAAAACTTTTAGAAAACAGTAGCATTGTCTTTTTTATAAGATCACTAGCGTTTACATAGCCATTAGCAATAGCATCTTGAGTAAAAATATAGGTATTAAAATCAGCATAAAAATCTTCAGAAGTCATCCCGTATAATTTCCGCATTCTAGGAGATGTTATCGCATTAGGATCTTTTTTATAGGATCTTTTTTGTTTTTTGGCCCATTTTATTCTTTCTTTCATATCAATAGTTTCTCCTAAAAACAGCAGTAGGTACTCCTCTGAAAAAGAGGCGTAGTACTTTTTCATTTGAAACTCTTTTACATGTATTAATTGCTTTTTGCCAAAAGCTTCTATCTCGCTGATGGTTTCAGTGCTAAGTTCTTGGGCGCTTCCTATGCTAGTTAAAAGGCAAAGAAAGGCTAGGAGTACGGTTTTCATAAGAGGTTTGTTTAGGGTAATGCCTGGTGCTTTTTAGCGCATCATAAGATACAGTTTTCTGCTTTTACTTAAAACGGAAGAGCAACAAGAAAGCAATAAACCCTAAAAAGTAAAGCGCAAGGCCTAGATAGAGTTCTAAAAGGTGTTGCTTAGCTTCTTCTTTACGTCCATGCACTTTTAAGAATGCGATGTACCTAAAATGCTTGTTATAGGCAAAGCCTGTTAAAATAGGGCTCCATGGTTTTTGTTCTAAAGCAGTGTTAACATCTGTATGAGCAGCGGCATATTTTTGTGCCAATCGCTCTTGTTCATACCCTGATAATTTACGCGAGGCATATTCTTTTTTGAGTGCTGCCAGCGTACGGGTATCAATAGCCGGGTTTTGTAGCAATTGGTAGAGCTGGTAGTTATCTAAAAGGGCTATTTTATGGGGTTCCATGATTTTAAAACGGAGTCTTCTGCTTGTAATTGTTTAGTAGCTACAAGTTCTAATAAAAAAAATGGTTGCCTCTCTAAAAACTGCTGCCTAAGAATAGTTGCTGGTTTCTGGTGCTTGTAAACAGATAGGTCTACTTCTGTGTTTTATTCTACGATGGGGACTATTTCTATAGGTATTGGCGGTGGAGGTGGCGGAAGTTGCCTGTTATAATCAAATATGACTTTTAGTAGTAAACTTTCTTTTTCTTCGCTATTCACCTCATCAAATACTCTGGTGAGCAGTATTAAAGAATGCTTTAATTCCTTTGCCGTCTTGTTTGTATCAAGCGTAATTTCAATGGCGGCTCGTTCTGGAGAATCTGCATACTGATACGCTTTTCCATTATTGGTATAGTGTCTTTTTAAGATCCATTTCAATTCGCTTATAGGATATCCCTTGTCTACAAGTATAGAATCTGAAGTGATACTTAATATGTTTTTTGATGGATAGAGTCCGTAATCACGAACAGACGGCATTATTTTTTTTACCAATGCGCTATCTTTAAAGCTAACTATAGTTGTTATTCCTGTAGTCTGATTTTTACTAAGCCAATCTGTAATGGCTTTAAAATTCATCGTAGAATGGTCTAAATCTAGAAGCTTCGTGGCCTCTTCTTCTTGAAGTGCGTGAGGTGAGTAATACCGTTTCTCTGTTGGTTGGTTTGCACAACTGATAAGCAGGAACAATTTTCCTACAAATAGGATCTGTTTAAGATGTTTGCGAGAGGCAAAGTCAGTTGAGGTAAGATTCATAGTTTTCTTCTCTAAAGCCCTTTTATAAATCTACTTGTACACATTTGGGTATATGCAGACCATACTTTTTAAGCCTTTAAGTCCGTATTAGCTAAAGACCATGTGCTTTAGAATTCTTTTTCGAACGCTCTTTTTAATTCCCTTTTTTCAAGATAGAGATAACAATTTTCAACAGGTCCTGCATTGGTTATCGCAATATAGGTTTGGCCAAATTGCTTTTCTCTTTCGGCTCTTATATCTTATGCATTAACTATTTTTTTTGCAATGGGGTCAATGATAACATCAAATTCCTCTTTTGAAATAGTTGGGTTCTCAGTAAAGATCTTATATATTTTTTCTGAAATGGTTTGTGTCCCTAAGCCTATCATTTCAATAGGCTTTTCTTTTCCTTCATTCATTTTCAGCAAATCAAAATAGGCTATTTGTGCAATTTCATCACCTTTAGCATTGAGGTTTACAATGTCAAAATCGCGATCAAGATTTTCATTTTTCGAATCAGGTTTTAAGATTATAATATTATTAAACACATTCAGAACCTCATATTTTTTAAGACCTATAGTAAATTTTTTGCCTATATCTTTTGGGGTGATTACTACTTTGTCATACCCAGAAGGAAAGCTTGCCTGTAATTTTACCGTCCCAGAAATACCAAGAGTATCTTTTTTAGATTCAATCTCGAAAGCGCTTTTAATGGTTCTGTAGTTGTATGAAAACGCTTGACCATTTTTGATTCCTGAATTAGATATAGAACCAAAATTAGTTCGTGCGTTTTCTTTTAGACGTATGGGGTTTTTATTTACATCAAATAAGGTATAGGCCACTAATTCTATAGTAAAGATGTCATCAAGATTTTCAATACCTTCTACTTTAGAGCTAAAGACCACATTAATTTCCTCAAAATGACCTTTCTCTACAGCAATAGACCCATTAGAAATTATAGTATCTAAACCCGTAGCCAAATTTTCCATATTGCTATTGGATAATTTTTCCCAAGGGGCCATGTAATCCTCTTTTATTTTATAGGGAAGCGCTCTTGTTTTAAAGAGATCATGCCCCATACCATAGGTTACTTTTTTAATAAACTCTAGTTGCTTTAAAGCGGTGGAATCTATTTCTTGCGCAATAACTGTTTGAGAAATACCAATGGATAAGGCTAAAAAAGAGAGGAGGAGTTGTTTGGTCATTTTTTTTTGAATGTTGGTGCTAACTATGGATTAGCTGCAATTTAAAAATTAGTACCTAACCAATACTCATTTAGTTGTCTTTTTTATTGAAAAGCCTAGAACATATTTCGTTTAGTGTCGCCTCTTCCGTGAGTTTAAAAATGTCTAATACATAAGGAATACTCTCAGCGTTCCAAGCATATTTTGTCAAATTTTGGTTGTATTTTTTCAACAGTTCTTCTAAACTTCTTTCATTAATAACACCACCAATTTCTTTTTCTAAGAGTTCTAAAAACTGAGACACCGTGTCTATGGATACAGGCCAATTTTCTTCTGCTTCTAGTAGTTTCTTTACAATTTGTTGATCCGTTTCGTTCTGAAAGTTGTGCGCTTCCAAATGGTCAAAGAAATCGTTGAGGTTCTTAGTCATTTAATTTTAAATAACGACCATCCGTAAAAGTAATAAACTGAACACCTCTAGTGACGGAGAATACGATGTTTTCAATACTGCTATTTTCCCTGCAGTCTTGAAATACGTATACATTTTCAAAATCAAAATCATGTTTGGAATAGGTGGTAACTTGCGCTTCTAATGGCATATCAACTACAGCTTTGCATGATAACTGAAAACTGCTTTGATAATAGGTATCCATAGACGTTAGTGTATTTATACCAAATGCCCTATCTATATCTGCTGTTACGCTAATGTCTAGGGTAAGATCTATAGCAGAAAAAGTTAGTGTGCTACTTACTTCTTCTATTTCTGTAATGCGGCAACTATCTGGCCCATCTCTTCTAGCGTCTATAATGCTTATTCTGGGAGTACTGAGCGCTAGTACTTCTACACCATTGTTATCTGTAAAAAGTTGCTCTTGGCTGGTTGTATAGGGTATTATGGCCTTGTCATAGTTGTTTAAGGTATAGGTGTTTTCAATAACGTCTTTACAGCAGCCGCTTATTAGAAATATTAATATAAAGCTTAATGGGTAGCGTTTCATGTGCTTGGTTTTAGCTTTTTAAGTTTATTTCTTTGTAATAATTTTTAGCAGAAAGCAGTTCTATACCAAAAAATGTAAAGGTGATTAAAAGAACAGAAATTTTAGGCATTCAATTTATCATGTAGTAGTTAAGTGACGAAGTTAACATTTATAAATTGAATAGAAAATAGTTTCTAGTTTTGATAACTAAAAGGTTAGAAACACATTATAAAAGCTATATAATCCTAATTTTTGAGTCTATGAGCCTAGAATAATAGTGTCCCAGATTATAGAAGAATTTGTTTTTTTTTACCTCAGTTCTTTGTTAGGCGTTCGTTGTTTTATTTCCTTCCACATAATTTATCAATTCACTTTACATTTCTCTGCAAAAGAAAAAAGTAAGTTAAAATCATTCTTTGCTTTTGTAGAGTTTGGAATTGGTGGATTTAAACCCATTGCTTATTCATGCACCCAGTTTGAGGATTGTGTCATTCCTTCATTTATCATTGCAATTAATTCTTGAAGGTGATTTTTTTACTTTAAAGATGGATATTAACGACTTTATAATCCACTTAAAAAATAGATAATTAGAAATTAAATCAAGATCAGTTCTAGAGTACTATTTTTAAAGGTATCTTAATTCATTATTTTAGATAATCAAGCCCTTTTTGAGTTAATATGTAATGCACATTATTTTTATCTTTTTCTATGTATCCATAATCATTGCTCAATAAGTCAATAAGTATACTTGAATTAACGACGTCTTTGTATTTGAAGTCGTCATTCTTTTTTACATATAAAAGAGCTTTGGACTCTATTGTTGATAAATTAAATCTAGGGTCTTTAAACTCTAGAAAAAATAATTTAGCATGCTTTCTTAATTCCTCGGAAGATATCACCATGATTTTATTTGTTTTGCAACGTATACGTGTATAGAAAGTTAGGTGTTTATGTGCAAGGAATACCAATAAGGAAATTCAGATACAATATAACAAGCAATAATCCCTATTTAATTTTAAAACCTATAATTTTTTAAAAATTTTTATAAGCACCAACTTTTAAATAAATATTTTCGTATTCTTTCTCAGTTTTAATTTTAAATTTTTTCATTACAATATCTCGGATTGCATCATCGTCCATTCCAATATACTTTTCATCCATCATTTCGTTGTAAATTTCTAATTCTCTTTTTGTGGGCAAATCCTCTTTTTTAATATTGCCAACTTTTTCTTTGATGATTATATCAAATCGATAATTCGTTCGAACATTTTTTAGAGCTATTTCAGGTGTTACATTACCTATTTTTGCATCGGGCGCCCATAGTAATTTCCCAAATGTATAACCAGTTCCAATATCCTTTTTATCATCATAAGCAAATATTAGAATTTCATCAATGTCAGTATTTTTTTCTGTTTCCTCATGAACGATGGATTTAAGAGTATTTTCAAGATTCTCTTTTGAAATATCGAATGGCACGACAATAGACATTGTCAATCCGATGAAGTTTGGTAAGACTTCTAGTTCTTGAGTAGAATAGTCAGATAATTTTTCTGTCAAAGCTTTTAGGTTTGAAAATTCAGTATTCTCAACCGTGAAGTTTGCTATTTTTGTAGCGTCGAAATCTATTTTGTACTTCGGTTTAGCTTTCATAGGTTTTTCTAGTATTTTATCCGTTACAATCTCAGTTTCATTTTTTGTAATTGGTTCTTTACCTTCTTTACAACTTAATAAAATTAGAACAGGTAAAATCCAAAGGGTTTTATTCATAATTTACTTTTTATAATGTGTTTTCTGATATTTTCAAATTGCTGCTAATGGTAAGTATTTGATAAGTAAGAGATTTAGAAGCACCGAACATTTCATTGAATACAAAGGTTAATACTAATTAATGGCTTATATTTTAGCACTAAATCACCTTTTTTTTTATACATGGTTAAGCACATTTATTTATTCCTCTTTATTTGTCAAATGACATTAAATCGGAGTCTTTACCCTCGTATATCGTATAATACGTATATTCATCAGCTCCTTTATACCACCTGTAGCGCGATTGGTTAAATCTAAACATTTTTAAAACTTCATTTACCTGTTCTTGAAATTCCTGTTTATTTTTGTTAGCTGCGAAAACTCCTCCCGAAAAATTTATATATCGATTCCCTCTGCTGCTTGAAGTTACGTCAATATCATTTTCCCATATTTTTTTGGCAATTATTTTTGCATATTCTTTTCTTAAGATTGGAAATTCTCTCACTTGTAATTTTACAACTTTAGATTTTAATTGGGTGGCAAGATTCTTAATTCCTGTGTCATCTGAATTTTCTCCTTCTGCGATTGTTTTTGCCCAAGAAGTAAATAATATTATAGAGGTCAGTAGTTAATTACTTATTAATTCAGCTTGATTGATTTTATCATTATTGACCATTTTAACAATAAGATTATTGAATATTGTAGCTTTACTTTGAGATCTGTTTATTCTAAAACAAAATTCATTGAAATATCTATTTAAATTATTGTCACTAACCCAAGAATAAGTTGTTCTTATCCAAGATTTAACCTGATGTATCATTGTATGAAGCGCTTTAAAATTTAACCCTCCATTACTTTCTATTTGTGTGATGTCGTAAGCCTTTGCAATAGGACTATAGCCTCTCCATTTATCTGTAGTAATCTTTGCGTTTCGGCTGATATGGTTGACAAAAATATATTGTAAGGATTGTGCTGAAAAATCATCTATTTTCATAGCATACATTCTTTTTACCTTTCCATCTTCTGTAAGCTGAACAGCTGTAACCGCCTTCTTTTTCTTAGCATTGTAGCTTCTGCCAACTTTTGTTTCTTCTCTGCCCCCTAAAACAAATTCATCTACATGAACAACTCCGTCCATAGGATTATTCCCACTCGAAGACATAGCTTCTCTGACCTTAAGCATAAAAAGTCTAGCTGTTTTTTCTGTTACTCCGTAACGTACTCCCATATAACTTGCAGATAAGCTTTTCGTGCTTGTAGCCATCTCAAAACAAATAAAAAATGCTTTGCGAACACCAAACTTTACCTTGTGAAATAATGTATCTGCTGTTGCGGATTCTGTATGTCTACAAATATTACATTGCCTAGAGAAATCAGCACGTGTTTGACAGGCTATATGATTGCATCTAGAACATTTAAAAGGGGTTTTAGACTTAATATTTGCTAAATATTCTTTGCAATCATTGTCCGTTTTGAAGCAATCAGAGAACTCTAGAAGATTTTGACCCTTGAAAATATCCATAATTTAATATATTTACTGAGTATCAAGATACGAAGTTAGCTACTGACCTCTATAATATTAATTCTATTTGAAGAGATTCGATATTTTCTCTGTAGCTTGAAAAGTCAATACCATCCGAAATAGATTTTAATTCACGGTTAAGTTGCTCTTTTTGCTTTATTTTTTCTTCCTCCTTTGTTTTTGCTATTTCCGCATTTTTGTTCAACAATTTTTTTTCTTCTGTTAGTTTGATTAAACTGTCCGTTTTTTTAAGAATTTGTTGAGCTTCTTGATACATAGAATTGTCTTCTTTTATCTTTTTAAGATCCGTCATTGCATTTTCATATTGCCCCTTCTCAATATATTTATTTGCAGATTCGATATTGGATTTAGCCATTTCATCTTTATCTGTTGTCACGATTGAAATAATTACCATGCCAATAAATCCGATAATGTAAAATCCCAACACCTTAAGTCTTGTCGGTTTTTTTGACCATCTTAAAATTATGGAAGGTTTAATAAGTCCTACGATTAAAGCAATGAAAAGTGCGAAAGCTGAAAAGCCAAAAAAAGCGTTCATATTTGGTTTGTTTTGGTTAGTGTTTTTTTTAAAGTTTGCTAACTTACGAATATGCGCAAGTTTGTATTTAAAATTTATCTAGGGGGAGAGTTTTAATTTCTTACAAGTACTAAAGTATTTTAAATACAAATAGCTATTCTGCGGTTTTCCACAGAAACGGGTTATTTTCTTTATAATAGTTTATTTAATCGTTGAAATACACATATTAGCACTACGTAATCGGGTATTTTCAATACTAGAACAGTTTTAAGAGCTAATGATACGTATGAGGATTATTAGGTAATAAGCTATAGGAGCTAAGCTTGGGGTTGAGCGCTGCGAGTGTAATGCCTGGTATTTTTATAAGTTTTGGGTACCTGTTCATTTTTTTCTTGATAAAAAAACGAACCAAACCTGCCTGCCGGCAGGCGGGAAAATCAAGGCTTGACCCTTCGGATATAGTTCACCTCCTTATTCGCTAAATCAAATGAACTCGCTATCGCTCAAACAGCATTTGATTCTTAACGCTCTTTTCGGTGGAACTAATAATCCTGCCAGGCCTACTGACTTTGCAATTTACCGTGCAGCTTAAACCTATTGTAGGGAATGTGTGGGAACGGTGGAGCTAAGCGTAGTGCGGAGGCAAGGAAACTTTTCGTTTCCGTCTGCCGACGTAGCTAAAGCTTATTGTTTTGTTTTTTCTTTTTTTGTTCCAAAGCTAAATCCATAAGATTTAGCGGCTTCATAAATATACGCAGACCATTCCTTTTAAACCCTAAAGTCCGCATTACGTATAGGTTGTGTTAGCAAACGTTATTTTACACTACTATGGTTTTGAATATAGATGTTTTTGACAATTCCATTTTGTGCGTAAAATTTTCGAAAGCTCTTATTGGGTCAATTTTATCATATTTTAAATTCGAGAATTTTTCTCTATCCAATTCAATGGAGTATATATAATCATCTTTAGTATTCCCGTCTTTTTTGTCTACTCTTTGAGTGTATGCTGATATTTTGATGAACTCAATACCTGCTGAAGCCATAAATGAAATTCCAGATACTAATAAGCCAAGTCCAGTTACACATTTTGCATACTCTTCCCTTTGTTGCTTTTCAGTTTTGTTTTTTACAGACAATTTACCTGATTGTAAAATTGAAGCTGTTTCTTTTGGTAAATGCTCAATCTCTGGCAAATCCAAATCGACTAAAAAAGTTTTGGTTTTAAAATCATAATCGTAATCAATAAAAAACTCTGGTTTTATGTCAATTTCTTTTAGGATTGTTTCAAAGTTGGCTAAAACAAAGTTTTCTGTTGCATCTAAATTTGCTTGTAGATTTTCCTTTTCTTGTTCAAATGCTTTCAGGTAATTTGCGTTATTATCTATTTCTTTAGCTTGTTCAGATTTTTCAAAATTTACTTTTTTTATTTCCCAATCCTTAATGCTTTTTCTTAATCTTAAGTCTAAATTGTTTTTAACAAATTCGTTTCTGCTACTCTTATTTTTCCAAAAAAGAACAGAATTAAATTTGATTTTAGCTTCGCTAATTAGCTTTTGTTCAATGGAAGATTCTGACGGCTTTAGAATCTCGAATTTTTGCTTGTCATATCTTCTAAGATTTAATTTATTAAGTTTAGATTGAACGTTTTTTTTTGTTATTGGTTTTATTATGTGTTTAAACAAATCTGTAAATTCAGCGGTTTCTTCAATAATTAAATCGTGATATTTAAGATATATTTTCTTTAAGTTTTCTTTGTATTCGACGGTCCTTTTTAATTTGGTAATGTACTCTTGTGAAGTGATGTTTTTACCATTGTTGTCATAGATTTGAACTTCAGGTTCATAATTTTCATTTAAATCTAATTTAACACCGACTTGAGTTTTTGATACATAATTTTTGGTATTCAAGTTTTTTCCAGAACTTGATATTTTTGTTCTGTTATAAAGTCCTGTTCCTGGTATTCCTGTATTTAGATACGCACCGCTTTTTCCAATATTTACACTTGCACCTTTTGGTCCAAAAGTTGTACTAATTCCAGATTTCGAAAGATTTATGTTTAATCCCGGTGCTAGTTTAATCCTATTTCTATATCGCATTTTACTGTCTGGTTCTTGGTTTCTTTATAATGTTTGCTAACATGCGGATATACGCAAGTATGTATTTAAAATTTATCTGTTGGGGGGAGAGTTGTAATTTCTTACAGCCACTAAAGTAGATTAAAAACAAATTGCTATTCTGCGGTTTTCCACAGAAGCGGTGTATTTTCTTTATAATAGGTTGTTTAATCGTTGAAATACACATATTAGCACTACGTAATCGGGTATTTTCAAAACTAGAACGGTTATAAGAGCTAATGATATGTATGTGGATAATTAGGTAATAATCTTTAGGATCTAAGCCTAGAGTTGAGCGCTACGAGTGTAGGGCTTGGAGTTTATTTTTATAAGTTTTGGGTACCTATTCATTTTTTTCTTGATAAAAAAACGAACCAAACCTGCCTGCCGGCAGGCGGGAAAATCAAGGCTTGACCCTTCGGATATAGTTCACATCCTTATTCGCTAAATCAAATGAACTCGCTATCGCTCAAACAGCATTTGATTTTTAACGCTCTTTTCGGTGGAACTAATAATCCTGCCAGGGATCTAGGCCAACCTACTGATTTTGCAATTTACTGTGCAGCTTAAACCTATTGTAAGCAATGTGTGGAAGCGTAGCGTGTAAAAAGATACTACATTTTGGGTTTATCGCAGAGTCAATTTTTTATATTTTGATTTAACTTCTCAGTTTAAAAGCTTAATTAATAACTTGGTGGTCTCAGCAAATAAAATACAAACCTTTCGGTTTAGCACTTAATTAGTAATGTTTTATCCAATAAAAATGGGATTTATTAAAATCAACTTACCATTTTTAAATTCAAGTTCTGCTCCACTTGTATTTTCAGATTCAGAATAATACTCACTAGGATATTCAAATGCGTCATCATTTTTCATCAAATCAGAATGTTTCATAGGTTCTGTTACCATTATTGTCACAGAATTACCTTTGATATATATTCCTTGTGAAGAAATTGAAAAACCATTATCAATCAATATTTCAAACTTTGCCTGTCCTTTATGCCAATTTATATTGCTTGTATCAATAGAATTAAGAACAGTTTCTATAGCATTTAATAAGGCTGTACCAAAAGACTTGTCATCATTTTCTACAACTCCATTTAGAAACGTGTTTATGAAAGAAACATCGTTCTCATTTATTGCGGTTTTTAATTTTTCTAATTCAGAAATTAATAATGTTCTATTTTTTTTAATTGTTTCTTCTTTCGTTTTGAAGATGTCAACATTGTGTTGTTCTGTGAGGTTTAATTTTATTTCCTTTATTGGATTTTTATAATTTGGCTTATACCAATTATAATCAGAGAAATAATCTTCTAGCCTTTGATTTTTGAAAGAATAATTATGTTTTGCAAAAATTTCATTTCTCAATAATTGAAGCTCAAATAATTCATTATTTATTATATCCAATTCAGAGTATTTGACTGAAGAACACTCAGAACAATTTTCTAATTTTTGAGCGTTAGAAACGATGGATAAGAATAATATGAATAGGATTGGTATTTTTTTTGTCATAATAACTTGTAACGGCTGGGCTAAGCGTAGTGCGGAGGCAAGGAAACCTTTTCGTTTCCGTCTGAGCACGAAGCAAAAGCTTTTTGTTTTGTGATATTTTTTTTTCATCAGAGCAAAATCCTAAAGATTTTGCGGACACATAAATATACACAAACCATTGGTTTCAAAACCAAAACCCGCATTACTTATAGGTGTTGTTGTGGTGTCGTTATTTTTTTAGGCAGACATTGGATTGACCTGAATTTGTCCTCCAATCGCTTTCAAAACTTTCATAATCGTAGCGAATTGAGGTTTAGAACCATCTGATAACGCTTTGTACAAACTCGGTCTACTTAATCCAGTTTCTTCAGATATCTTGGTCATTCCAATCGCTTTTGCAATGTGTCCAATTGCATTGATCACATCTGCATTATCTCCTTCTTCTAAAACAGTATTGAGGTACTCTGCAATCATTTCTTTGCTGTCCAAATAATCCGCTATGTCAAATTTTGAAGTTCCCATTTTTTCTATTTATTTAATTTGTTCCAGATTTCTTTCGCTTTTTTTATGTCTTGTTGTTGGGTCGACTTATCTCCACCAATTAGTAGAACAATTATTTTTCCATCTTTTTCTTTGAAGTAAACTCTGTAACCTTTGGCAAAATTTACTCTTAATTCCCTAATTCCGTCTCCAACAGATTTACAATCTCCAAAATGTTCGTCGCTCTCAAGTTTCTGAATCCTAAACAGAATCTTTGCCTTGCCTTTCAAGTCTTTTAACTTTCTAAGCCACTTATCAAATTCGATTGTTTTCTCAATAAAGAACATAAAACTGTATCTACTTGGATACAAATTTAAGATATTAATTTTAATTTGATGTGAATTTTTGGAATTTTTCGTTCGAGTGAGATAATGCACCACAACGTATGGATATACGCAAGTTTTCAGTTCATAATTGTGGGGAAAAGCGTTGCAATCGCTTTTAGCTACTAAAGTAAAATAAAAAGAATTGGCTATGCAACTGTTTTTCGAAGAAGCGGTACATATAATGAATAATTCGTTGTTTAGTCATTAAAATATACGCTGCAGGACTAAATAAGCGGGTATTTTCAATACTAAAACGGTTTTAAGAGATAATGATACGTATGTGGATAATAGGTAACAACCTATAGGATCTAAGCCTAGAGTTGAGCGCTACGAGTGTAGGGCTTGGAGTTTATTTTTATAAGTTTTGGGTACCTGTTCATTTTTTTCTTGATACAAAAACGAACCAAACCTGCCTGCCGGCAGGCGGTAAAATCAAGGCTTGACCCTTCGGATATAGTTCACATCC
Source organism: Cellulophaga algicola DSM 14237 (assembly GCF_000186265.1). NCBI lineage: Bacteria > Pseudomonadati > Bacteroidota > Flavobacteriia > Flavobacteriales > Flavobacteriaceae > Paracellulophaga > Paracellulophaga algicola. The sequence continues at coordinate 1,660,392 of NC_014934.1, read as the reverse complement.
TTATGCGCTAAATCAAATGAACTCGCTATCGCTCAAACAGCATTTGATTCTTAACGCTCTTTTCGGTGGAACTAATAATCCTGCCAGGGATCTAGGCCAACCTACTGATTTTGCAATTTACCGAGCAGCTTAAACCTATTGTAAGTTATGTGTGGGAACGTTTTAGCAATGAACAGTAAGGGAGCAAATTAGCGTTTGCTTTCCGCCAAGCACATAGCGAAACCTTTTGGTTTTGTTTTTCTTTTTTATGTCAGAGCGAAATCTCAAAGATTTTGGGACATAGAAACTCACAAAGTATTCGGTAAAGCTGCATGTCAGTATTGTTGATAGGTTGTGTTGTAAAACGTTATTTTTCGCCCTTCAGAATTTCCAACAAGCTTTTAGGATTCTGTCGATTGTCCCAAAAAGCAGTAATTAAAATTGCCCCATCTGTAATTTTAAAATAGATACTAAAAATACCTAGAGAAGCTACTCTAACATCCTTAAAATCGGTTGATTTATAAATTAGTGGTGATTTTGCAATTTGTTTAGTGCGCTCAGAAACCAAACGAACCAATTATTTTGAATATCTGGTTGATTTATTTCTTTTAACCCAATATTCAAGAATACCAACAAATTGAATATCCGCTGTTTTGTCCAGATTACATTGTGTTCAGCCATTTAAGATTTCGTTTGTCCATTTCATTCTGCGAAATCAATCGTCCATTTGCTATATCGTTCTCACCCATTTGCAACATTTGTTTTTGCTCATCAGATAATTCAACTATTTCGGTTTCTAAAGAGCTTGAAGAAATAATCTTGTCAAGAGCCTCCAAAAATTCCTTATTTCGTATGGTTAGGATTTTATCTATCAATCCATTCCTTATTTTGTCTACAGTTGCCATATTTGTTCGCTTTATGTAAAAATCTTAAAAATTGACGAGAGTGCATAATGTTTACAACGTACGGCTATACGAAATTATGTGATTTTAATTTTTTTGAGGGGAAGCTGTAATCTCTTGCAGTTACTAAAGTAAAATAAAAAGAATTGGCTTTGCAACTGTTTTTGTAAAAGCAGTACATATAATGTATAATTCGTTATTTAGTCATTGAAATACACGCTGCAGGACTAAATAAGTGGGTATTTTCAATACTAAAACGGTTCTAAGAGATAATGGTAAGAATGTTGACGTAATAGGTAAGAACCTATTGGAGCTAAGCTTAGGGTTGAGCGGTGAGCGTGCAGTAACTGGAGTTTATTTTTATAAGTTTTGGCTACCTATTCATTTTTTTCTTGATAAAAAAACGAACCAAACCTGCCTGCCTGCAGGCGGGAAAATCAAGGCTTGACCCTTCGGATATAGTTCACATCCTTATGCGCTAAATCAAATGAACTCGCTATCGCTCAAACAGCGTTTGATTTTTAACGCTCTTTTCGGTGGAACTAATAATCCTGCTAGGGATCTAGGCCAACCTTCTGACTTTGCAATTTACCGGGCAGCTTATTATTCTTGTTGAATCCCGTCTTTAAATACAATCGTATTTTTTTCAACTCCATTTTCATCATAAATTTTCCATGTGCCTACTGATGCTCCATCTTCATATTTCTCAATAGCACTTAATTGACCATTACTATAGTATTGTTTCCATTCCCCTGTTTGTATTCCGTTCTTATTAAGTTTTCCAGTCAATTTTAATTGACCATTATTATAATATTCGCTGATTTCACCAAGTAGTGTTCCAATAGCACTTAGTTGACCATCGTCATAATAGTTTTTCCAATCGCCTGTTTGTTTTTCGTTTTTATCAAAATTTACAATCGATTTTAATTGGCCATTTTCATAATATCGTCTCATTTCACCCCTTATTTTTCCGTTTACATAGGTTGCAATAAGACCTAGTTTACCATTTTCGTGATACGCTTTCCATTCCCCTATTTTCTCTCCGTTACTATATTTTTTAATCTCTTCAAGTTGTCCATTCTCATAATAATATTTCCATTCACCTGTTTTCTTTCCGGTGCTATATTTGCTAAAATGTTGAAGTTGACCATTTCTGTGATAATAGTTCCATTCCCCTGTTTTTTTGCCTTCTTCATATTTTCCATCATCGCATAATTGACCATTCTCGTAATAATATTTCTTTTCCCCTATTTTCTTTCCGTTACTAAAGTTTTCAATCTCTTCAAGTTGGCCATTCTCATAATAATATTTCCATTCACCTGTTTTGTTGTCTCCTTCATATTTTCCAATCTCTTTTAATTGACCATTATCAAAGTATTCTTTGTGTTCTTGAGCATTCAAAAAATTAATTGAGAACAGTATGAGTAGTGCTAATGTATTTTTCTTCATTATTTTAATAGTTGCTAACGGTTTTTGTATAAGAATAGTAGGGCAGTAGATAAGCACTTTTGTTTTAGATTAGAACTCAGCAAAATATAAATATTTTGCATTTATATTTTTGAGCTAAGAGTCAAATCAAAAGATTTGGCAGACCTTGTAAATAGACAATGACCTTTTGATTAAACACTTAACGCTCTATTTGCTTTATATAGTGTTGTAAAACTTTTTTTATTCTAGTGCAATTCATTATCAATCTGTTCAATAATTGACCAATCAAAATCAGAGGCAGTAAAATAATCTATTTGCTCGATTAATTTAAGTTTCGATTGTTTATGACTACCAATCGATATATTTTGTTTTTTCAACTCGTTAATGTAAATCGAGTACCAATAATAAGCGTTAATCCATGTATCTAACGGATTGATTTCTAACGATGCTTTTTTAAATATTTGATCATCATAAAAAACAAGCGCTCTATTGAAGTTTGAAATATTATAATTAGCACCCTCAAAAATATATCTTTTTAGGCTTTTAAACTCTTCATTCAACCGAGAGTCGATTACATGGTCTAATGCTTCAGTTGAGTACAATCTAGAATCAATAATAGGGCAATTAATTTAGATGTTTATAATAATTTCACCGCAGGTGTATCTTAGGGGTTAAAGTTATCAATTTGCTCGTCAATGGCATTATCAGAGGCCAAATTGGTTTTACTTTAAATAAGTACAGCATCTAAAATTTTAGAATGCCTATTGCTTTTATAGTTTTTCACTCAATTTTTCTGCGTTAGCTTTTTAAGTGCTGTTTGGAAGTCTTTATCATAAGTATCTGCACCATTTTCATCTGTTCCTTCATAAATTACTGTGTCAAGAGCTATAATACTATCGCCTTCTATTTTATAAAAATTGGTCCAATTGCGACCAGACAGCACTAAATTGTCTATGATATCATGTTCTGGTAGATAATGCGGATTTTTAATGGTTTCAAATTTTTTTATTTTCTGTAGTTGGTCAGTTTTAGTAGCTACGAGATATAAGTAATACGTAAGATTGCTTCGTGCATCGGAAGTGTTTTGAAGTAGAATATCTTTGACCCCATCATTATTAAAATCTAGGAATTCTATGCCACTAAAATGTTGTTGAATAGAATCACTATAGATTTCTTGATAACGTTCATTGTTCCAGGTGTAGCATTTAAAAACAGCATTGTAAACGTCTTGATCATAACTTATGGCATCAGTAAAGGTAGAGACTATAATTTTGTATTTTTTATTTTCATAGATGGTATCACAAATGAGTTCTGTAACCGCAAAATTAGGAGCTGTAGCCCGCTGTTGTATTTCTTTTAGGGCATCATCTTTTTGTGCGTTTTTAGCTTCTCTAGCACTATGGCAAGAGAGCAATGCTAGAGATAGGGCAAGTATTAAAACGAATCTATTTTTCATAATTTCTTATAGTGTTTTCTTATTACAAGAAACCTTGTGGATGCGTACAGGCCTTTGGGTTTATTCATTGGTAACCTTTTTGAAGAGAAGATTCAACCTATACATAGCTAAGCCCAAAAAAATAAGTCCAATAATGGATCGAAGGCCACTGAACGGAATTAGATTTAAAATTCCCAGAACTAAAAGAACAATAATTATTATTATTGATACTACTTTTTTCTTGGCTAAATCAATTTTTTCAAGAGCATAAATTTCATTGAAAACTTTGTCTACAATTTTGGTTTTTTCATCAATCCCTCTTAATTTGAGTTGGTTTTTTATTGCTTCTATATTCTCGTTTGCCTGCAGTCTGTTTTTAATTTCTTTTTTAAATTCTACTTCGGTTTGGTTAGAGGACTTTTGTAATCCCATGTAATCATTTCCAAATTTCTCAAATTTAATTTCTGCTTGTTTGATGGCTTCTTCTTCATATTTATATCTTTCACTAGTTAAAACAATGAATAATTTTTCTGGAGCAAGAGATGAAATGTATTCGTTCATTATATTTTTGAGATTATTTTGCTGTATTTTTTAATTGAAATTACCGGTAACGTTACATGTAAACGTCTGTATAGTGAAGAAAGTTGTTGACTTTCGAAATAAGTACAAGGTGTTTTACATTTTTTAAAAGTTCAATTTGATTATTTTATTTAAATGATGGTTTAGGTAATAATTTAAGATTCCTTCTTTTTTACTCTGATTTCAATATTGGTAGCTCAAATCTTAATATAATTATCCTCCTCATCTATATAATGTACTACTCCTAATTAATTATTTGTTATACCTGTTAAGTCATCAGGATGTATACGATGATCTAAGTCATTATTTATCAGCTAAGGATAGTAAATCCATCGATTTTTTAGTTTTAAGACCTCCATATTTAAAAAAATAATAGATTTATAGGACAAGCACTTATCAACAACCTCTTCTATACTTATAATTTTTAATACCATCCTTTCTGAAATTATCATTTTCAGGCTAATAAAATAGATTTAAGCCATTTGGGTAGGAAATGTTTTTATTGAAAAGATCCTCTAATTCGTTAAGCTTTTACTCTGAACAAACAGCTTTAATTATTTTTTTAGCGATTTCTATTAATTTTTCTCTACTCATTTTTTACAACCCATTACTATGTTAGATACCCGTAAGTTTAAAATTCTCAATTTATAGGCTATTAAGGCTAAGAGAGGCTAAATTAATTCCTGAGAGCGTTTGTATCTTTCATGGTGCGTTGTTCCTGTAGCGGTAACCTAATGTAGGGCTTATAGGTATTGTACGTAAGTTCTAGGGACACCCGAGTGTTATCAATTGTTTCATTCGTTTATTAGGTGATGCCACGGTATACAGCATCACATTACTTCGTTTTCTTATAAACCTAGTCGTCCCGTCTGTTGAAATGCATTTTATGAGGTCTGTTTTATTTTCTCCTATGCGTATAGTGTCTCCAATTTTATACCCATCATAGTGGTCTGCAAAAATGGCTACAGCGCCTTTTATGACACAAAAGTTTACGCCTAAAGGACTCGGTTTGGTATAGTCCGTAGTATTTGATTTAATATCTTTTAGGGTAATAAGGTATTTGTAAGTATCCGTTTGTTTTTCCACAGCGCAAATAGTTCCGCTTACTTCTAACTCTAAATTTGTAAAATAGTCTTCCGTTATGCTATCCGCATTCGAATTTGAGGTATTTATCATTAGGTTTATTATGATCATCATAATTACCATAACGCCTAGCATTAAAAAGAATAGTTTTTTTGCGGTCATATAGCGGTTTAATGTAGCTCGTATAAATGCTTAGCATGGTTTTGTTGCTACATATTAAAGATAAACTATTCAACTTAAGCAAAAATATAGCCTAAGAAGCATGTTACTTAGGCGCCAAACTTATGGGTAAAGCGTATGCCTCCATAATAGAAAAGTAAGATCCAATAAAAGAGTTGAAAAGACAAAGAAATAAAGAAGTGCTTCCATACTATTTGTGTTTTAGCTAATAAAACAATACCGACAACTAAAGCCACTACTTCTAGAATACAAAATAGGGTGAATAATTGCGATTCAAATTTCTTTGGAGTAAGTGGTGAACAAACTGTTAATACTGTAAACAGCAAGAACATTATAGCAGAAGGCAATAAAATAGTAACATCTAATTTGAATATGTACTTTAAGAAAAACCCCATAATTACTAAGGGTAAGGCAAAATAAGTAATTTCTAGAAGGCTTGTGTTCATTTTAGATCTGTTTATAAGGATTAAACCACTTTTTCTATGTTTATTTTATGTAGTAGCCATAGCCTAGGTTACCTACAAATTTCTACCTTTTAATATTCAAGTACTACCCCTTTTACAGGGAGATGCATATAATTAATAACTGGGGTTTACTTTTCTGAAAGACACCAATAGTTTGTTTCTATTTTTTTTGGGGTGGGAGTTCTGGTGTAATTTTAAGCGCTTTAATCTACAAATTCCATAAGTCCGAAACGCTGGGGTTGATGCACATCTTTTTCAATATCATAAATAGGGAAAAGGGTTGAGGTTACCCGCCGGTCACCTTCAAGCTCATTCCGGTCTTGACGAACGGCCAAAAAAGCCCATTGGTTGCCTTTTTGTACAGGCTCAAAATCGCTTAAAAAGCCAAATACAGCAATGGGTATTTCAATTTCCATAGTCCACCCTTGGTCTATGTCAGAATTATCATTGATAGTACCGTTAATGCTTACTTCGCTCCTTATGGTTGGATTAAAGGTTTTTAAACCAACGTTTTTTCCTTTATAATAATTGTTGAAATATAGGATATCATTGGTGGCTTTATACATATTTATTTCAAAGCCAAAATGGGTATCTAAACTATCGGGCACAGGAATAATAAAAATTTCTGCGCAATCATCTAGGTATGGAGCTCCGTCTCTTTTGGTTTCTCTAGCAGTTAAAAATTTATCTTCAAAGTGATAAAAAAGGTATAGGCTGGTTTCATCCCATAACATTCTAAACCTTGTTGTTTGTTTGTCTGTAGGCTTTTCTATAGAATAACTATACTCAAAGGTGCTACTTTCTGTTTTGGCCCAACTGGCTTCATCCATTTTACCATCTATACTAATAGAATCAATGCATTTTGATACTTTAAAAATAGATTGTTCTCCTAATACTAACTTTTTCTCAGAACTATTTTCAACTCCTTTAGCCGGGGTGTTGTTACATGAGAAGGATAGCAAAATAAGGGCGGTAACGGAATAAAGTTTAAAGATGCTCATTTTTTTAAATCTTGAACGGCAGTACACTTTTTCTTCATACTGCGCATAGTTTACGACGTGCTCAGTATTTGAGCACTTAGCGGGTAAAAAGATACTACATTTAGAAAATAGTTGCGAATTAATGTTTGCTTAAATTTCAGTTCAAAATCTTATTTCTTTACGAGTATGTAATTTTATTAAGACGTATTTTTTTTGTCTTTGAACACTTTAAAAATTAGTGCGCAATTAATTTAAAGGTCGAAGTAATAAAAACGGCTGAAATGGTACCTGTTCCAAACAAATTATAGCGGAGCGTAATTAGTGCTAAAAAAAATAAAATAGTCGAGATTATTAATCCAGTATTTATGTTGAAATTTATGTTTTGGATCGTTTTATTTATTTCCGAGTTTTTTTCAATGAATAGCAAGGGTCTCGTAAAATGTAGTGTCGTTTAATAGCTTTATTGTAGTATGATTTCACCGTCTTTAAAAATTATATACCAAGAATATGAGGAGGTCACATAAGCTTCGCTTTCAGTACTATAAGAGGGTTCAACGTTTGTAAGCGAATTGATAACCGTTTTGCATATTTCGGGTAGTTTAGGGTTGGTACTTTTGGTCCTGAATAGCGATGAAGTACCCTCTTGGTTTACCCGAACACCAATAATAAGAGTGTCTGCTACTAAGGCTACCCCTTTTTGTTTAGCGAGTGCCAACACTTTAGTATTAATGGTAGTAAAAAAGCACTCTTCTGTGGGCGTGTTTATACATTCGGGTAGTAAAACTACCTTAGTGGCGTTGCTAAATTTTGGTGTTTTCGAATCCTGTTCTTTCACTTCCTTACGGCCAATAAGGCTGCTCTTTGGCGTGATGTTGTTTCCTGATAGTATTTGGTAGGTAATATGAACCTTATGGTTGGGGTAGGTATGTGTTGCTGGCTGTAAGGTATTGGACATTTGCAAGAGTAGGGTAGTGTGTACACGCGGTGCTGTCCAGGTACTTATGTTATAATAATCATCGGTATCATTAATAAGGGTTTGAGCATTAAAATTGCCCTGCTCTGTTTTCTTCGTATTGGTGCTACTCGTTATTTCCGCTACGTTTATAAAATGAGCTGCAAGCGCTTTCCGGAAGGCTATGCTTTTCTTTTGATGCGTATCATCAGTATCTAATTCATACTTAATTTCTGCAACCACCGAGTCTTTTTTTGCATACACATAGCGTACAATTAGATCTAAACCGGGAACAGTATTGTCTTTTCGGATAAAAGAGATGATATCATAATCCTCTGAAAGCGCATAGACACTAGGGTCTATAATTTCTCCGCCAGTATACTGCTTTTCAATAGTTCTAAAATGTGATAAGCTAAACTCAGTAAGGTCTATATCTTTTCGTTCCGCACAGGATTGCACTAGACATAAGAGGAGTAGGATAGGGATTAAGCTATATTTTCTCATAAAAAAAAGAGTGTTCTAAAAGTTTTCTTTTGGGCTATGGGATATAAAAAGTACGTTTATAGCTAAGCTTAGAAATACTTTTATATATGTTTCAGGTATGCAATGTAAGGAATATTGTATACATGTGTTTGTTGTTGTTAGAGCTGTTAGTATAGGTGTAATTCTCGATTAATGCGCTTGGTGTTTTTATGAACGGTTGTTTAATTTTTAAGGACAGTTGTTATAATCGTACAGACACTTCGCGCAAATTAGTTTGGCGTATTACTAGTGAACAAATTGTTAGTACTACAAACAGCAAGAATATAATAGCTGAAGGCAATAAAATACGATCATTTAATTGGAACACATATTATAAGAAGAATCCCATGATAGCCAAGGGTAAGGCAAAATAAGTAATTTCTAGAAGGCTTGTGTTCAATTTAGATTTATGGATAGGTATTACATCAATTTTTGTAACCCTACTTTTTGTAGTAGCCTTAGATTTCCTGAAAATTTCCATGTTTTAAGGTTTAAGAACGATCTCTTTTAAAGGGAAATGAATACCTAATAACTAAGCTTTACTTTTCATAGCGATAATGACCAATAATTTTATAATCAAAAAGATAATCTTGTAACACTTGTCCTCTGCCAATATTATGAACGATTAAATTACGCTTTCCGTCTTTTGATTTTTTGTCTACTACAATTCCGATATGAGTTAGTGCACCATTTAGATTCCAACAAACAATATCACCCGTTACATAGTCCTCTGCTTTGTCCGAAATTGGCTTTTCGGCACCTATTCTTTTAAAGTAGGTCATTAAATTAGGAACTCTACGGTGGTCAATATTTCTATCGGTGGTTTTTAATCCCCATAGTTTTGGATAAGCGCTAAAATTAGATTTCATATCTACATGAACTTCTTTCTGCAAATCTATCCCAACTTTTCTATACGCACGAATAATTACATCGGTACAAACTCCTTTATCACTGGGTACATCTCCATTGGGATAGTCAATAGAGAAGTAACTTGGGTCATACGTTACCTCTTGTTTTGTTAATTCAATAGCAGCCTCAGATAGCACAATTTTCTTAATTAATGCTTGAGATAAACAAAGATTGAAACTAAAAAATAATAGGGCTAGAAATATTTTTTTCATAGAGTTGCTAAGGTTTCAGCTAAATCTAGTAGCAGTAGTGTTATCATAGAAGTACATAGACTTTTAAATTTAGTAAAAAGTTTTTAGTTTTAGTGCCTCTATTTTAACTTCATCTTTTTGTTTTCTGAATTCAGTTCATCATTTTCATTTAAAGTAACCTTTGAAAAGGCAATACTATCTGCACTAATCCAAGAAGCTTTTTGAATACCCCAACCTTCTAGCGTTACCGTTTTTAGAGTATTAAAACCCAATGAATCTACTGTTATTAATTGATACCCGTTGTCATCATAACCAATTTCTAGGTCAACATTTGAGGTAAAGATGTACTTGCCATTATTAGAAAACATTGGTTGTCCGTATGAAAAAATGGTGTCTCCTGTATGTAAGTCGGCTAAAATATGATAGGAGTATTCGTATGCTGTAGCTTGTAGTTCAACAATATTATAGTGGGGGTAAACATGCGCAACAGAAAAACTTGAAGCCCCGTAATTTTCTTTAAACTCATCATAATACTCATTCACTAATAAAATGATAGTATCTCTGGCAGTTAATACTAGCGTATCATTTTTTCTATTTAAAAAGCTATATGGAGTTAGATCTATTTCATCAATTTTCCAATCAGAAAAGTCGGTATCATAATTCACAATTTCTTTTTCGTTCTCTAAAATTATTGGAGCTGTTTTACTGCCTATTTTGTTTTCAGTCAAAGTATCTATACGAGTTTTATTTTTTTCTTGTATACTTTTTTGCGGGTCTTTACACCCTATCAAAAAAAGTATAAAAAATGTAAGTAGACTGGTTTTCATTTGATGGTTTTAGGGTTCTTAAGCTAGTATGCTGTTATTTTTTAGCGTTTAACAAAAAGAAGAAAAATAGCAAGGTAAGAATATTATAGCTCGTTAATTATTCCTTTAGAGGCTAGGGTGTGTCTATTTCATAAAGAAAAGAGCTTTTTTTGTCTAGAGGGAGAGAATTATCAATTTTGCAGCCATTAAAAATGGCAGAAAATAAGGGTAACACATTGTCGTTTTCCATAGAAAATTAAGTGCGTTACTGTGCGCAATTCACCCAGTAAACTAAACAAAAAGGGAACTATTCACAAGATATTAAAAGAATGTTTTTAGGGTGTAGTTTAGAGTATGGTCAGCTTTTTCCTAGCGGTGAACCGTATAATTATAGCGTTAGCTAGCAAATTCGTAGTTCAAATAAATGTTATGTCTATACCACTATGCTGACCATGAACTGTCATTGGAGTTAGCCTTAGAACTTTGCGCTGGAATTTTACAATACGATTAAGGATTCTTATGATCTCCTGTTTTTATAGCCAATAGATTCCAAGTAATATTCCATGCTTTAGTACAAATTCGCTCTTGGTATTGGGCGATATCAAAATCTGGTGTGGGTTGTACCAAAAGGGCAAATAAATCTTCTAAACCATAAGGGGCAAGACATTTAATGTCATGTGTTGCACTGCGCTGTACCGCAATGGCAGTAGCGGTTTCTGGCCAGTAAGATATGGCTTCTTTACAAGTAGCATAAGCTGTATGCCCATTTCTAAGATGCATTCTAGCTTGGTTTTTAACAGACCAATTTAGGCTGGGGTAAAGGGATTTTAACTGTGTTTCAATCTCTAGGTCTTGTTCTTTGGTAGCTTTAGACCTATCAAAATAAATAATATCAATATCATTTAAAGGCGTTCGGTTTATATTGTGGAGTACGTCCCAAACCTTATTCCGAACAAAACCAGCACCAATCCAACAATCGGCAAGCGATAAATCGCGTACAATGTCTAAAATGCTAAGCATCCAAACATCGGCTTCAATGAGGGTTACGAGCTGGTTTTCTAAGGATTGATTCATATTTTTAAACCATCATTCTTTCTAAAAAGTTTTCCGAAATATTCGGGGTTTACGTTATTCTACCGTGTAGCGAATAATTACTTCGTTATCTAGAACTACATTTGTAGACCAGATAAATTCTGCGCCTGCACCACTAAATTTTTCTATAAAATTCATGTATGCTTTTTTATTGTTCACCCCAATTTCATCTTCTGTATAAGTCGTCGCATTTGGCCATGAACTGTCATTGAAATCAGCCTCAAAACTTTGCGTTGGAATGTTCCAATGAATACCATAAAATTCGGTTCCGTCATCTACACCATCTATACTGCACGTTGTAGAAAGTCTTTTTTCGCCATCTTCTGTAACACAACTTAAATCTGCGATAGGAGCGGTATAAAACGTTTGTGCTTTCCATTGGTCATTGGTAATGGTCCCATCACTAAAGCTAGCAATAAAACCACCGTCTCCAGGATGATACGCTTTTCCTCTATTGTTTTCTGAACCTACACCCAGATTTTCTTCCCAGTCAATTAGTTTTATAGCAATCGTATACGGTTTGTTCACCTTAAATTTTACCACATTAGAATTAAAAGGGGTAAAGGGTACAGGATCTACGGAGATTAGTTTTCCGTTAATGTAGAGCTCAAAATAATTATCGGCAAAAATATAGCCTGTAATAATTTCACCGTCAGCATCTACCTCTGTTACAGGAACTATATCCAGGTCTACCTCAGATAAATTGCTTGGCGTTACTCCGTTGCATTCATTGTATAAATCACAAGCCTTAGTCGCTTCATTAAAATGATTGGTTCCTGGAACCGTCCAAATGGTACCAGAAGCATCTTTTATTTCGCCTACGGCAGCAATTCTACCTCCTTTTTGATCACAGGTAAGCAGACTTTCTATCGTTGTTTCTGCAACCCCTTTAGTGATGCTACCCGTTCCAGTATAAGTGCTACTTTCCATGTTTTCTGGAGTCGTGGTTTCTGTAGTTGAGGTACTTGTTTTTTTATCCTTACAACAGATAATTGTAAAGGTTAGCAGAAGTAATAGGACGCTTTTTTTCATCGTAGGTTATTTAAATTATAGCCAATGTAATTTTTGTTGCCAACAAGGTATGCAACCATATACAAGGACAAGAATAAGGAATAGACTTTCTGAAGCCAAGTAAATAGTATTATTGTTATGTTTGTTGATGAAATGCGGCTGCAATAGAACAGTCTGTACATATTTCTATATATAGTGTTCCTTCTAAATCTTCATAAAATTGATCCCATGATAAAGCCGCTAATAACTTCATTTTACGGTTACAATCAGGACATTTTTCATATTGAAAGTCTTGAACCCAATCTGCTTGTCCGCCAATAGTACACACATCATCATTTCCACAAGCATAATATAAGGGTTCTTTGGTACGCGATAATGTTAAATTATTTGAGGCTATTTTGTTTAAATCCGTTTCGGAAACATAGTTTTCATTTTCAAAAGAATCCATTATTTCCATTGTGCTATCTCCATTAAGCGTATAGCGAATTATTGTTTTCTCAGACAAACTAGCACAATTAGGGCAAATAGGTAGTTTTATTTTTCCTTTAATTCCTAAAAAAGATAAACGAGAATCACTGCCGTCAATAGTTAGAATGTCAATAAGCTTACAACTACAAATAGGGCATGTATCCGCTCTTGTTTTTCCAACAATGACAGCGTCATCTTTTCGGTCCTCTTTATGTAATGGAAAACAATCTTGATGTACTAAGAGTGTCTTACTTCCTTTATTATCAAAAGACCACCCCCCTAATTCTGCATAAACAGAAGGGTCTACATGAAGTTTCTTTCTCCAAGCTAGCGGTTTATTTTCTAGTGCCATAAATACGTTTTTAACGTCATCATTCCCATTTGTTGCCAAGCAACACAATATGTGGTTTGCATGGGTACAGTCTGGATTTAATAGTATGTTGATTAACCCATTAATAACCTCTTTTGAAGCATTGCGGTAGAGCGTTGGTGGATAAAAAATATGCTTTTCAAAAGCAGCTTTTGCGATGTGTTCTGTATTGATATCGTGGTAAGCTAATAAGCTAATAAAATCATCAAACTCATCGTTATAATTTTCAATTTCACTGATATTATTTATAATAGTCGTAATGGTATTTTCAATCGCTGTTGTAGACATTGATTGATAAGTTTCGCGCTTCTTTTTATTTTTACACCAATAGCAAAGACCTTCAAAATATTTTATTCTACTACATTCAGGACAAGGTATTGGACTGTTATTTGCTTGGGTCATACTATTCTTTTATAATCTGATGGGTTAACGCTAATATATAGCTGCTGGTAGTGCTTCGTTAGTCCTTTTTTGGTCTCCTATTACCATATACGGATTCTCTCTGAGGATCATACACCATTATTCCGTTCTTTACCGCAATTGCTACAATATTACTGGTAGTGTCTTGATAATCAGACCAGACTAGGTTAAATAGAATCCAATTTCCATAGTCGCCTTTTCCAGTTTCGTAAAGAAAAGGACAATTATCTATTTCTTCACCAAAATACTGAGCTTGTTGCGTGCCAAATTCAGTTTCCATATCGGTAAAGAATGTCTTTTCATCAAAAAACTCCATGGCAGTATGGTCTTTTTCTTCCATAATAGATTCAAAGCATTCTTTTAGCATTGCTGTTTTAGTCCTTGATGAACGTTTCCATAAAACCAAATCGTAACTCATTATGTTTGTTTTTAAGGTTCCGAATTTACTCTTTTGAGATTTTGTAATGCCCTCCTGCAGGCGAATTACAATCACCTGTCAATGCAGATTCGGAAGCTATCCAAACCAGAGTATTCTTATGCTCTAAGTACCACTTCTTAAGATTTTTCTGTAATTGCACTCTATTTTCTTTGTGCTCTCTTACAAAGCTCCAATATGAACAGTATCCACAGCTGGAAATGAATTCCTGTCCTATCAAATTTAAAACAGGAATACCTTCTATCTTTTCCTTTAGAATTACTAGAGCCACATCTGCAACCGTATATTCCCCTCCAAAATTAGGAACATAGACCTCTTTTAAAATGGTTTCATCGGTGAGTTTCTCTATTAATTCTAGAACATTACCTTTTTGTTGTACAAGGCTCCAAAAAATGGTGTCACTACAGTTTTCAATATAGGGAATTTGCTTAATATCTTTTATTTGATCAACGCCAATAGAATCATTAATCACGATGCTTTGAGGTAGTTTTGTGCGTAATACAGATGCGTCCGGGATATTGTTTTGCGGTTGTGCAAAAGCGAATAGAGAGCTGATTGATACTAGAAATAGTGTTTTCATGTCATGGCTGGGTTTACAATAATTTAGCTGTTTTCTCTTTACAATTTTGGACCATAGTTACCTTTTATCTAACCGTAACATTCAGTTGGATACAACACAGGATTCTTAACTATTTTTAAATAACAAAAATTAACAATCACATGGTATGGGGGTGTCGTACTAAAATTTTCTTCACTAAAATAAGAAAAAATAAATAGGGGTTGTGGTTTAAAAGCACCAGTAAACGATGCTTAAAGAGCACGCTACTTCTATGAAAATACTATTTGGCTATTATTCTTTTTAATTAATCGTATACTTCGTTCTATTTCTTTTTGTAGTCTTTTGTTTCTAATTTCAGCGTTTAGTTCCGTTAGAAAAGCTATACTTTCAGGGAGCCCGCTAAAAGCCCGGATAATTTTCCATTTGATTAAATCATCTGTTTTATTTCTATGGAAACAAGACATGAGCGGTTGGTAAATATTTTCTGCCTTAAAATTAAAGTTAATGTGCCCAATAGTATCAATTAATTCACTTAAAACAGCCCTGTCTGTAGTTTTTACTTTTTTTATTAATTCAGGGATTGCTTTTTTTCCTATGCGAATTAACGTTCGGCTTGCAATATCTCTTGGTAAAGGATAGCTATCTTTTAAAAACTCTTTCTCTGGTACTGTTTTATGTTGGTTGTTTCCAATCTGACCTAAACACATTATTAGCGGCAGAATGGCCATTTTATCCAATTCGATTAAGGTATTACAAATCTCGATTTTAGTATATAATTTTTTTTCTTTTTTTAAAGCATTGATCAGATGTTCAACAGTAATTTCTGATTTATTATTTTTTAATAATCGGGCACCTAACGTCCGTTCCGTAGCGATTTTACTTTTAAGCAACATAACTTTTTCGTCAAAGAATGTATGTTCATAATTAGGTTCAATCCCTTCTGGGAGATATCCACGATTCTGAAGTTGTATTTGTTTATACGTCATTTTTTGTACTTGGTGCGATGTCTAAAATTAAAAATAGGATATAGTTCTTATTCATAGCATCATCCGTCTTTATTTGCTAGCCCTTGTTAATTTCAGTACTAGTGCTCTGTGCTATTATGTGTTTGGTTGTAATCTGATGCAGTGTTAGTATAAGGCTGAAAAAAATAGACGGTACCAAACTCAATCTTTCTATAATCAGTGATCACTTTATCATTTTCAAGAAGCCCTATTCTAAATTTAGAGGAATGATATTCGTTAATTAGAAGTGCGGGTAAAATATACATTTTTCTGTTTTGTTCAAAATACCCATTCTTGATCCTACCTCTAATCGTATACGTTTTTAAAATACGGTCCTTGATTTTAACCGTGGCATTTATTTTCTTTTTATTGACTACTTTAAGCGTAATGAGGTACGGATTTTTTTCTTCGGTTACTTCTTTAGAAAGGATTTTAAATTCTTTAGCCTTAAGATACGAACCCCAGAAATAATCTAAATAGGGCGGTCTCATATGCTCATTATTTTCATAAGTTCCATTGATTAAGTGTAGATTTTCATTCGTCAACTCGATCTGATGCTCCGCCATTTCATTTTTTTTTAAGGTGGCGCAGGAACTAATCAGTATTAAAATATACCCGTATAGCATCATTTTATTTGAAGGCATTATTCTTTTTTTAGTTATCTATATCCTCAATTCTTAAAAGATGCATCAGCCTATGGGCAAAAGGAGCAAAAAATATGGCTACTGTACTTAAAAAAATAACCCCACTAAAAATGGCATAGCTAGAAGCAAATAGTTTTGCAGCATCGGTCTTCATCTCATCTACGGGCCCCATACCCGTTAAAATCATCGAGGCATTGTATATACTGTCTATCCAATTTAAAGTGCCAATATAATGATACCCCAAAACCCCAATGCCCAGGGAGAAAGCTAAAAGAATGGTAGCAAAAACAGCATATTTTATTACCCGTTTAGCAAATTCTTTAGGAGGGAGTATAGGTGTAGCTTTTCTCTGGTTCATTTCTATTTTATTCCGAAATTTTTAATAATTTCCTTAATCCCTTCAGGATAGGAAGTGACCTTGAAATTAGGAAATCGTTGCTTAAATTTTGAAGAATCAAAGATGTTATCAATGGTATACCTAGGAAGCAGTTCTTGTGTTTCTCTCATGTTTTCATTAAAAAAAGAGCTGAGTTTTAATACAAAAGCACTGAGGATATCATAGGTAATGGTACGTTCTAATTGTTTTGAAATTTCTGCTAATATTTCTTTGTAGGTTAATCTATCATCATCACAAGGCAGGTGCCAAGTCTGCCCGTAGGTATCTGGTGTGTTGCCTAGCAATGCCATGGCTTTACTGGCATCAGGCGTGTAGATTAGCGTCCTTAAAACATTATCTTTTAGAAATACTTTTGGTTTCTTTCCTATTTTTAATCGCTCAAAAATCAGCGAATTGGTAAGTCCTTTTGTTTTTCCAGGGCCATAGAATTCAGGGGCTCTACAAATTACCGCTTCAATTTCTTTTTCTTGGATTGCTTTTAAAAGAAGTTCTGCCGCTATTTTTTTTGCGACACCTTTTTTCCCTGCTGATTTAAAAGGGGTGTTTTCTTTCTGAATTTTACTATCCTGAGCGTAGGCATAGGTATTATCAAAGTAAACAAGCTTGCAATTATTTGCTTTGCAAGCAGCAATAACGTTTTTCATAATCTTTGGCCAATCGCTTAGCCATACAGCTGATTTGTATGGAAGTCCGACAGTCATATATGCAATTTCAGCATTTTCTAAAGCTTTATGAACATCTTCAGGATGTAATAAATCGCCTTTAAATAAGTGATCTTCTGGGTGTACCTTTTTAGGGTTTCGGCCCACTAACCTGATATTGTCTGTATACTTGACGCGCAATTCTTTTGCTAATTCTTCTCCTATAATTCCGTTTGCTCCTAAAATTACCTGCATGTTCTTTTTTGTATTTAGAATCGTATTCAACACGACAAAGATACTCGTGAATAGTACTTTTTAAACCCATTATAAATGTAAGGAAAACTTAGGGTTGAGATGTTCTCTTTTCATGATTTTAAAATAGTACCAGAGCCTTCCTTGTCATCCAAACAATAATTTTGATACCTAAAAAACGTTCTCTTCACTCAGGAGCGGTAACCATAGTGATGAGATTTGATCCTAATAATTATAATAAAAAATAAAACCAAATTCGTGTGTAAATTTGTTCTCGGTATGCACTTTTTTTTGATCAAGGCTATATTCAATTTTTTATAAAAAATATATACTAAGCTATATCACTTTTTAATCAATGAAATGCGCTAATAAAAATTTCTGCTATCGCTTGCGGTCATTGGCTTTAAAAATTATGGACTTGGGTTACTTGTTAGGTTAGATAAAAAAAATAATAATAAAGATGAAGTAGCCTAATTTTTAACATTGTTCGGTTCAGAATTAATCTAATAAACAATCTTAAACGATGAAAATACCAACTATGATATTAAAATCCTCAGCGCTCACACTTATTATACTCTCTTTATGTATGACGAGCTGTAGTAGTGATGATTCTCGAGTTACGGAAGAAGAGGCTCCTGCGTATATTGCGGAAACAAAAGCGAATTTAGTGGGAGAATGGGTATTGATTAATAGTACAATCAATAGGGAAAATATACCAACAGCAGACTTTGAAATCTTAAAAGAAACAAGAGCTAATTTTTATGATAATAATACTTATAGCCTTGTTTATAAATCGAGAAGTGAAAGTGCTTCAGGTTCTACAACCTCAACGAATACACAGGAAGGGACTTATTCCGTAGCTGGGTTAAATCAAGTTTCTTTTTTTAATTCATCCTCTGAAATTGAATATATAGCAGATCAACTTCAAATTACGACGACCTCTACTAGCAGTGATGGGGTAGTGCAACTACAAGTTGATGTTTTTGTTAGAAGTGACAGCGAAGAATTAAAAGAAAAAGAAGCAGAGGAAGAAGAAGTAGCGGAAGAAGAACAAGACAATTCGGCAGCTACAAATAACACCTATGATGGGACAGCAGTTATTGCTAAATTATTGGGAGAATGGGAAATTAGCGGAGAAACAGATGCGTGTTTAATGAAGAATACCATCACCTTTGCCGCGGAGACTTTTGAAATTATTCAACATAAAACAACATTTAATAGAACAAACTTATTAGCCTATAATTTAAGTGTTAGTTATCCTATGCCTTCAATTTTCTCAGGAAGCGTTACTAAAGGTAATGAAACCGTAACTTTTGATACGCAAGCCGATTGTCAGTTTGTGAAAAAAAGTGAATTAGAATATACCGTTATTGACGAAGAGACGATAGTATTAAAAAAGTCATCAAAAGCTAAGATCTTGTTGGTAGATGATGCTACATTAAAACTTGTCATTAGCTATTCTGATATGAATGGCGAAGCAAAGGGAATAGAATTTATTTATAAGAAAGTCTAAGGACTTTAACTAGGATGAATCTACTAAGAGGATGCTCATTTTGGGCATCCTCTTTTCGTTTAGGAATATTCTATGGCTAGATTTAAAATGTACAACAACAATTGGTATAAGCAACGTTCATCACGCTCAGGAACTGTAATGATGGTGATGAGGTTTAACCCTAACCTTTCTTAGACTTTTTTAGAAGCGATATTCGTAAGACTTACAGTGGCAACTAATTCCGGTAACTTCAGTTTGGCTTTAGCATGTTGCGACCAGAAGTTCCCAATTTTGGTAGCCAATCCTTAACCCCAATAGGCGTTATGAAGAATAAAACCAAGTTCATGTGCATAGATTTCCTGGTAAAAAACTAAGGTCAATTCCTGAAATACCATCAATACTATGGAGAAGTATTTTCTTATAGGTTAGCCTGCTATTGGACATCCCCAGCCATCATAAGAGCCATTATTCTCCTTAGCTAAAGAAATTAGTTCCCAGACATTAGCGTTAATTGTGGCACTATTTGCATCACTTACTTTTGAGATATTTAGTTGGTATAAATGATCGCCTTCTTTCATCGTTTGCTTTGAAAGCATCTTATAGCCTAAGGTCTCCGATTTTAAAATAAAAGTATCTCGATCTTTTTCTGTTTCAAAATACAACCAATGGTCAATTTCTCTTTCAATTTCAGGGTTATCTCCTTGTTTGTGAAGATTGATAAGGACTTTTTGGTTTAAGATTGTTTGATATTCATAAGCACCAGGATACAAGAAATTAAAATAAGTATCCCATTGGGTGTCCTCTTTAGTATCTGTTGCATAATTATAATCGGAGTAATTTTTCATTACGCCATGAATAACCTCATCTAAGTTTTCAACATTTTTAGAATAGGAGTACATGTCAAAAGTTCCGTTTGTTTTTAAGGCTCCGACAAAAATGGCTCCTATTTTTTCTAAGGCTTCAGCAATAGCATCTTCAATGGTACAAATAACAGGAAACTCTTCTCTTGTGGTAAATCCGTTTTCATCAGGATTTAATAGCTTGATTGAAAACCAAATTCTATGCTTGTAGTTTTGTATAGGGGCACAATCATGAAGTGCTAAGTTTAATCGAATGCTTGCGGGTTTATCTTCAACACGGCAAAAATAGGAGGCCCAATCGTGTTTAATTTCTAGAGGTTGTTCTTCTTTTTTCTTATTAAAGAATTTTTTAAACATAATTTTGGTTGGTTTTTGATACGGTAAGCTACTATTTTTTCACTTAAATTTTAATTGATATTATTCCTTTTTCGTCCAAATGGTTTTAAATCTTTCACAAACGATTAGCATTTTTTCGGTAGGTTTTTCTCCTCTTTCTTCCATGGCGCTTGCAAAAAAGTCCCAATGCGCTTTTCTCCATTTTTTGAGTGCTTCATTTTTCGTTCCCATATCTAATTCCGCATACGCTTCGGAGATTTCATTAAACGGAATGGTATCTACTTTTATAATAGCTATGATCGCTTGTGCTTTTCCGTCAAAATCTGTAATAATATGTTTTGTTCCCACCTTTGGTAGATCGGCATTAGCTTCTTCATACCAAGAATATAAACCAGAGGAAGCTTGCTTTTTCCCGTTTAAAGTTAATTGAGCTAGCCTATTGGCGTCCTCTTTATTCATATGAAAATACCAAGATTCTGGTAGCTCATTTGTTTGGGATTCTGGATTTGATTTGGTGTAGCTGTTCCACATTTCATAAACCGTTGTATCAATTTCGTTTTCCGTTTCCGTTTTTGTTTCGCTTTTACAGCTTATAAGCATCAAAAATAAAAGGATAGTGAAATGTCTCATAGTTTCTTTTGGTCGTAGTCCTAACTCAACTGTAATTTGAATGGTAATACATTTATTCGAGTTATAAAAATAGAAGAAAAAACAGGGAATTACGTGTTATTTTTAAGAAAAAGATATTTTATATAGGAGTCTGTCTCCTCGGTCTCGGGCTGTA
This sequence comes from Cellulophaga algicola DSM 14237, assembly GCF_000186265.1. Taxonomy (NCBI): domain Bacteria; kingdom Pseudomonadati; phylum Bacteroidota; class Flavobacteriia; order Flavobacteriales; family Flavobacteriaceae; genus Paracellulophaga; species Paracellulophaga algicola. The sequence continues at coordinate 1,639,216 of NC_014934.1, read as the reverse complement.
AATTTCGTTACAAAATCTAGCGCTAGTTTTTCTAAAACTTTTTTAGAAGCGTTATTCGTAGGACTTACAGTGGCAACTAATTCTGGCAATTTTAGTTTAGTTTTAGCATGCTGCAACCAGAAGTTCCCTAACTCAGTAGCGAGCCCTTTACCCCAATAGTCGTTATGGAGAATAAAGCCAAATTCGTGCGAATCGCAATCTACATAATGGCAAGGGTGTATGCCAGAAATACCAACAAGGCTATCATTGGCTTTAGAAACAACACACCAAAACCCAAATACTTCATGGGTACTTTTAATAAATTCCTCTTGGAGTAAGGTCTCAAATTCGGCTTTCGTAAACACCCGACCTTTCAAAGTAGATTTCATGACCAGCTCATTTTCACAGCATAGTTTTTCTAATGCAAGTCTATACTCAGGGAGGTAAGGTTTAAATTGAAGTCGGTCTGTTTGGAGCATAAGTTAGATGAGGACTTTGTGATATATAGTTAAATTTTTAATCTTCTAAACCAAGAACTTTCCATTGGTTGTCTATTTTATAGGTGTTAAATTTTTGTTCCGATTTCCCTCCGTCAGGATAATGACAAATTTCGGTAATAATATAGTTTTCTTCGGACACGTTCTGTCTTTTAAAAGCTCTTTTAATACCGTTAAATTTGGGCATGCCATGTTCTTGCATGTTTTTAATGAAGGACAACCGTAGCAATTCTGATGTAGATGCAATTAGTTCCTCATCAATTTCCATTTTAACTGCTTTTTTAAGCATAAACTCAGCCTCTTTATGGAAATCTTTACAGCTGATAGCCTTTTCTAAGTTATCTTCATCATAGGCATTTTCTAGGGCTAAGATAGCCCCTTCTGGGGTGTCTAAATTAGGAAGGAAATAGTCTTCGCCCTCATCTACTAACATACCCCCAAGGCTCTTGTCAAAATTTGCTAGTTCATTTCCACGAATACCATCACGGATTGCACGAATGGTATAACCACCAATAAGCCTTCCGTTTTCTATAATCATCCAATCAGAAACCTCATTCGCTGTAATTCCTATTTTTTCATTAATCCGAACATTCTTAACATCAATGGGTTCATTACCTACCACACCAAAAATATTTCCGTCCGTATCAAAACTAGGTTCCATCAACCAGATATGTTCTATTTTTCCCGTATCTTCTATTCTTGCTTTGATCGAAAAATAATGTTGATCTTTTTTTGGATTAGCAATACAGGCTTCAAAATAATGTAGGGTGAGCTTTGCTTTTTCCATCCCCCAATTCATCCGGTCATTATCATTAGCGGCGTTATAAACATCAGGATTTCCTTCACGTTTCCGTACCGTTTCTTTCTTGCCAAATAACCTATTTAGTAATCCCATAATGCTTTTTATTGATGTTTGTATGTAGCGATACCTCTAAAGTAGAGAAAAAAAGCCATGCTTGTTTATACATTTAGAAGAACTGCAGTTTATAGGTAAAAGAAAAGGCTATCTGTTGGGATAGCCTTTTGGTATATAGCAAGTAAATGTATTACTTTAAAATACTTTTATATTTAGCCGCATCATTTAAAAGCTCTGTAGCGGTTAAAATAGCATCATCGTGTGTTAGGTAATAGTCATAAAGGCCTTGGCTGTAGAAGTAACGTGTAATAATCTCATCTTCTAATTGCTTTTTAATCTCTTTCTTGGACTTATCTAAGCCTGTAATTTTCTTCGTATTTATCTCAGCTAATAATTCGCGATATTTCTCTTGAACTTGTGTATCTAATAAATCAGTATCGTTCAAGGTCATGGCTCTATTCAAAGCTTTCTCCGTAGCCGTTTCAAAGGTAAACCCGGAAGATTTTATATAGTTTTTAAAGGCCTCAAAATGAGCATCAGAAAATTCAAAAGAAGCCACATCTGCAATGGTATTTTTGTAATAGAAGTCCGTTGCATAATCAAAAATAGCATTTTCACGAAGTAAGGCAGTTGTAAGGGTATTGGTTTTTAAAGCCGTAATTTCAACATCAGGTAAAACCCCACCGCCATCTTGTACTTTACGACCATTACGGGTTTTAAAGTCATGAATATCTGTTGTTTTTACCGCATGACCAGCAGCATCTCTATTCCAATAATCTAATGATTGAATACATCTACCAGAAGGCGTATAATAGCGAGAGATGGTTACTTTAAGCTGCGTGCCATAGGTTAGTTTTAAGGGACGCTGTACCAATCCTTTTCCAAAACTACGGGCTCCAATAACTACGGCTCTATCTAAATCTTGCAAGCCTCCAGAAACAATCTCACTGGCAGAAGCACTACTCCCATTTACTAAAACCACTAAAGGAATTTCTGTGTCTACAGGAGCATTTCTTGTTTTGTATTCTGAGTTGAATTTTTTAACCTTAGATTTTGTGGTTACAATCAGTTCTCCTTTAGGTACAAATAGATTGGTAACATTAATGGCTTCCGAAAGTAACCCTCCGGGATTACCTCTTAAATCTAAAATAATTTTTTGAGCCCCTTTATTTTTTAAATCGATTAAAGCTGCTTTGGTTTGTTCGGATGCTTTTTGGTTAAATTTAGCAAGGACTATGTATCCTGTTTGCTCATTTATCATCTTATAATACGGTACCGCATCTACTTCAATAGCTTCTCTGGTAATGGTAGTTGTTTTTGTCTCGCCTTGTCTGTTATAAGTCACCGTAACACTGGTGTTATTTGCTCCTTTTAAAAGTTCGGTAGCATTATCTTTAAAATCTTTAACACCGATATCTCCAATTTTTATAATTTCATCACCGGCCTTAAGACCTGCTTTATCTGCTGGATTATTCTTATATGGCTCTACAATGACAAGTTTATCCTCATAGGCCCGTACAATGGCGCCAATACCAGAGTATTCTCCAGCATTGCTAATTTTATAGGCTTCTACATCTTGTTCATTTAGAAAACGGGTATAAGGATCAAGGCCTTCCAACATGCTTTTAATGGCAGTATCCATCAACTCAGCTGGGTTAGTTTCATCAACATAATTCATGTTGAGTTCCTTAAATAAAGTAGTGAAAATCTCTATCTGCTTTGCGATTTCGAAAAAATCACTTTTAAAACTACTCCCAACGATAATAAATACGAGAGCAAAAACAGGGATAATAACACGTTTTTTAATCAGCTTTTTCATGGATACTTTTATTTAGAATAGCTCAGTAAAACAACCATAAGTGGTGGAGTTAACTGACTTCTTTCGGAATTTGTTTTATGGGCTCTTGGCTTATTTTTTTAACGAATTTTTCAAGTAGTACTTCCATTTTCTGGTGTATTACGTGACTTTCGGGCATTTCTTTTCCTAGGTATAAGATTAACAACGCATACTTGTCTGTACTATTGTTAATAACAATGGATTTATTAAGTCGGTATGCTTCTCGTAAAATGCGCTTAATCCTATTCCGTTTTACAGCACTTTTAAAATTACGTTTAGAAACGGTAACACCAGCTTTTATGGGCACATTATCTTTGAAGTCCGTTTTTACATAAATAACACGTAGCGGAAAATTAGCTACACTTTTCCCTTCTGTAAACATGATTTCAAAAAGCTTTTTGCTTTTTAATTTTTCGGCTCTTGAATAGCTAAAATTAGGCTTGTCTTCCACGGTTTTTATTGCTGTATGCTACAAAGATACTGTTTCGGATGATATAGTTATTATCGAGAAGCATTTGTAGAAGAAGTTTTTAACCTTCCTTATACACACGAACGGACAATTAGCATTTTATATTAGCTAGTAGATTATAGAAAAATCGTACCGTAAATTCGAGTACATCAGGTTATAGTGCTAATGGAAGAATAATTAGTATCGAGAAGCATTTGTAACAAAATTGTATTGCATTTCTAAGCGCTCTCGGTGTTCGCAAATATATATATATATATTACATAAGATATTCATGAAAGCGGATCGGATGTAAACAAAAAAAGGCGCTGCTTTCGCAACGCCTTGTTATGCTATTTCTTGTTTTGAGATTAGTTATTTTCCCATACACCATTTTCGGCATTTACATCAGCCATTAATTGTGAAGGATCAATAACAATTGCTTTAATAGATGCTAGAGGTTTAGCAATCATAAAATCATACGTTGGAAAAGCCCAAGGCCAATCTTCTACTACCGTACGTGTTAAGTTCGGGTATGGGTTTTCTTTTTCGCCACGCATCATTCTAAGCGGAGCATAGAAGGTTTCCTGAGTATCATCAGCATAAACAACCAATATATCTACAGGCATCGGCATTAAACCAATACGCTCTAAAGTTACTTTTGTTTGCTCCCCGTCTGCAACAACAGCTTTAATGCCATAATCAATAGTGTTGGTCGTTTGCGTCCAATCCATCAAATACCAGTCTAATTCCATTCCCGAAACCTTTTCTGCAGTTCTTTTAATGTCATTAGGTGTAGGGTGTTTGAATTTGAAATCTGTGAAATATTTCTGTAAAGTTTCCATCAATTTATCCTGTCCGATGATGTACCCTAATTGTGCTAAGAATATTTCTCCTTTACTATATGCAGCAATACTATACGGCATGTTTTCTGCATAGCGATCCGCATGCGTTGTTTGCGGTTGTTCTTTACCCGATTTTACCAAGTAATTGTACCCTTTGTAGGACCCTTCAAACGGATTTGTTTTTTTCTCTCCCATATATTCATTCATATATAAGTCTGAAATAAAACTGGTAAACCCTTCATCCATCCACTCATGTTTAGCCTCATTAGAAGCTAAAATATGTTGGAACCATGAGTGTGCCATTTCATGTGCTGTTACGCCCACAAGACTTCCAAATTTACGCTCTCCTGTAATTAAAGTAGCCATAGCATATTCCATTCCACCATCGCCCCCTTGAATAATTGAGTATTGATCGTATGGATATTGACCTACATTTTTACTGAAAAACTGCATCATTTCGGCAGCTTTTGGTTGTAAGTTTTTCCAGTTTTCTTTAAGTTCTGCTTTGTCTTTATAGAAAAAGTGAAGCATTGGTCCGTTTTCAACTTGTAAAGTATCGTGAACATATTCCGGGTCTGCAGCCCACATAAAATCATGCACCATTGGTGCTTTAAAATGCCAAGTAAGAGTTTTCCCTTTTTGTTTTTTTACTTTGGTTCCTGGCGCTTCATAGCCATGACCAATTTCTTGTGGATTCTGTAAATATCCTGTTCCACCAACCGTGTATTTTTTATCGATGGTTAATTTAACATCAAAATCTCCCCAAACACCATGAAATTCACGTGCGATATATGGATCAGCATGCCAGCCTTCAAAATCATATTCTGCTAGTTTTGGATACCATTGACTCATAGAAAGTGCAACACCTTCTGCGCTATCGCGACCAGAACGACGAATTTGAATAGGAATCTGTCCTTTGAAAGCCATATCAAAAGTTGCTGTTCCTCCAGGTTGTATAGCTTCTGCTAATGTAACGACAAGTACAGTGCCTTCTTCTGAAAAGGTTACAGGCTTCCCATTTTGGGTTAGAGAGGTAGCATGTAAATATCCCATTTCTTCTGGTTTTAAAATAGAAATTCTACTTTTTCCATCTTCCATCATTCTGCCATCAGGGTCTTCTATGCTTTGTAAACGCATATCCATTTCACTGCCTGGCTGAAAGGCATTAAAGTATAAGTGGTAGTACACTTTATTTATTGCATCAGGAGAATTGTTGGTGTACACTAAATTTTGAGTTCCTGTGTATTGGTTTGTTTTTACATCCATGTCTACATCCATAGTGTACGCTACATGCTGCTGCCAATACGAGGTGTTTTGTGCGAAACCACTAAGGCTCGTAACCAAAACCAAAAGGCTGAGAATTGTTTTTTTCATTGTCATTTGTTTATTGGAGTATAATTAGTCAATTGCCCTAAAGATAAAAAGATCATAGAAATTAAAAGCTTAACTTAAAATTTCTATGACCTTTTTAGTTCTGTTAGGTCTTTTTAGCGAAATTCTTATAATTTTACTTTTCCTGAAGCGACTTGCTCAGCAAGCAGCAACGCGTTATAGGCGTTTACCATTTTTCCTGATTTTGATAGCACAGAAAATTCTTTTGCACCAGCATCTTCTCCTGGAACAGTTACTTGCGTTTTAGTGGTTAAACCAGATTGTAAAATAATTTTCTTTACTTGGTTTGCTTTTAATGTTGGGTACTGAGACCACACAAGAGCGGCAACACCCGCAACACCTGGTGCCGCCATAGAAGTACCACTGTTATAATCATAAGTACTATTAGGCATCGTGGAATAAATAGCACTACCAGGAGCAAATACATCTACATTAATAGTACCGTAGTTAGAAAAAGTAGAAACCAATCCTGATCCGTACTTAGCTGTTAATGAACCAACAGTGATAACGTTATCTGCAATTTCTGCACCATTGTTTACTTGGTCATTAGGGAAATTAGCATTACTTGTATCATCTAAATCATTACCGTCATTACCCGCAGCATGTACAAATAATACATCTTTAGAGGCAGCATATTTGATGGCTTCATAAACCCATTCTGCATTTGGTGAGAAGGCTTTACCAAAACTACCGTTGATAATTTTAGCACCATTATCTACGGCGTAACGAATACCTAAAGCAATATCTTTATCATATTCATCTCCATTGGGTACCGCTCTAATGCTCATTATTGCTACATTATTTGCAACACCATCTACCCCTTTTCCATTTCCGCGTTGTGCGCCAATGATACCAGCAACGTGCGTACCGTGACTTTCAGTATCTATACTATTTTGAGGGTTTCCGTTTCCGTAGCCTAGATCTTTAATATCGTAAGGATTATCACCAACTTCCGTTCTACCATCGAAATCTACATTTAAGTTATAGTTTAAACGTTCTATTAAGCCATCGATATCACCTTCTAATTGTGTTATCACTTCTGCCATAGAATCGCCATAAGCAAACATTTGAGTTACGATAGATTTACTCTGTAATAAAGTAGCATCTTCTGTTGAAATTGCAGCAACTTCTTTTTTAGTATAATTCTTTTTACCTAAATGCGCTGTAATCGCTACATCCGAATTTTTAATAGCAGGAAGCATTTGATCCAATTGATTTTTATACGCTAAATATTTTTGAGCATCAGCATCAATAATTTTTTTTGCTCTTGTTTGCATTTCAGCATCACCTAAATTAAGGCGTAAGATTCTAGCAGCTTCTAATTGTTCATTATAAGATGTTCCTAAAAAGTTATAGCCATGAATATCATCTACGTAGCCATTATTATCATCATCTTTATTATTGCCAGCAATCTCTTTTGTATTGGTCCATAATACATGCACTAAATCTTCATGTTCTAAATCCATTCCTGAATCTAAAACAGCAACAATAATTTTTTTCCCTTTTTTCCCTTTTACAATGTCGGTATAAGCTTTTTCAACAGCCATTCCAGGAATCGTATCTGCGGTAAGGTCTAGGTGACCCCAGGTTTTCTTTTGAGTATCTGATAAATCTGCTATTTTTAGCGGAATTGCATCGATATTTTCTATAGGAGTACTTACCAGAACTGGTGCTGTAGAACCACAGCTTGATAAAAGTAAAGAGCTAATAGTTAGCCCTAAAATTAATTTAGAAAAATGAGTAGTCATACTTAAGTAGTTTAAAAACTATGTTGTTTTGAGTTATAAAAAAAAATGTGAATAAGCTTATTCGAAAAGATCTTTAAAAGTGTGAATACCTTTTAATCGGATTCCTTTTTCTGTTTCTTGTACCGTACAAATTTCATTGTGTGCATCATGCTCTAGGTAAAGATAGAAGTCATTAGCAGCAGCTTTATTTAGAAACTTTTCTTTCTCTGCTAATGTTAATAGAGGGCGGGTATCATATCCCATGACAAAAGGCAATGGAATATGTCCAACAGTTGGGAGCAAATCTGCCATAAAGACCAGTGTTTTTCCTTTATATTTTAAATGTGGAATCATTTGCTTATCGGTATGCCCATCTACATATAAAATATCAAAATTAAGTTCAGAACTTAATTGAAAATCTGAGGTATTGGTACGCTCTATAAAATGAAGTTGCCCACTTTCTTCCATGGGAAGTAAATTTTCTTTTAAAAAAGAGGCTTTTTCACGATTATTAGGTTCGGTAGCCCATTGCCAATGGTCTTTATTAGTCCAGAACTTGGCATTTTTAAAAGCGGGTTCATAACCAGTTCTGTCTTTATTCCATTGAATGCTTCCTCCACAATGGTCAAAATGCAAATGGGTCATAAAAACATCCGTAATGTCATCTTTATGAAAACCGTGCGCTTTAAGCGATTTTTCAAGCGTATGATCTCCCCACATGTCATAATACCCAAAGAATTTATCAGATTGTTTATTTCCCATTCCTGTATCAATAAGAAGTAAGCGGTTGCCTTCTTCAATTAATAAACTACGGGCAGCAAGATCTATTCTATTTGAGGCATCTGCAGGGTTGGTTCTTGTCCATAATGTTTTAGGAACTACGCCAAACATAGCGCCACCATCTAGCTTAAAATTACCAGTTTCTATTGGGTATAATTTCATATACGTGTTAAAAATGCGATGAATTAGGCTGAAATTAGAAATTAGAATTGTGATATTTTTCTTGTTTCAGCCAATTAATCGTGAAATTTAAGAAAATCGTTAAAAATAGAATCACTAATTAAGACTTTTTAACGCTCCTAAATCGGTATTCTCCTAATAACGACTAGGAATTCACCTCTTTGCTGAAGTATTTCTTTCGCAACCAAAAGGAAACACGTACCAAAATTATTAAAGCAGGAACTTCTACTAGTGGTCCAATTACGCCTGTAAAAGCCTCCCCAGAATTGAGGCCGAATACGGCAATCGCTACTGCAATGGCCAGTTCAAAATTATTTCCTGCAGCTGTAAATGCTACAGCGGCTGTTTTATCATAGGTTGCTCCCGTTGCTTTGGTGACAAAGAATCCTATGATAAACATCAACGTGAAATAGATGAGTAGTGGAATGGCAATTAATAAAACATCTCCAGGGATGGTTACAATTAATTCTCCTTTTAATGAAAACATGATGACAATGGTAAAAAGTAAAGCTATTAGAGTAATGGGTGAGATCGTAGGGATAAATTTTTGCATGTACCATTCTTCTCCTTTAATTTTTACTAAAATAATGCGACTTAGAATACCCAATAAAAATGGAACTCCTAAGTAAATAGCCACACTTTCTGCAATGGTGGTAACAGAAATAGCTACGATAGCTCCCTCAAAACCAAAATAGGGAGGCAGTACTGTTATAAATAACCAAGCATAAAAGCTATAAGCAAATACTTGAAAAATACTATTTAGTGCGACTAAACCTGCTCCGTATTCGCTACTTCCTTCGGCCAAATCATTCCAAACTAAAACCATAGCAATACAACGAGCTAAACCTATTAGTATTAAGCCCACCATATATTCAGGATATTCTTGCAAGAAAATAATAGCTAAAACAAACATTAAAATAGGACCTATAATCCAGTTTAAAAGTAGGGAGATAGATAGAATTTTTACGTTTTTAAAAACTTTAGGCAGTAACGCATAATTTACTTTAGCTAAAGGAGGATACATCATTAAAATTAACCCGATAGCTATAGGAATATTAGTAGAACCACTACTGGCGCTATTTACAATATCTGGAAAAGAAGGAAAAAAGTTTCCTATGAGTACACCAATAATCATGGCGATAAAGATCCAAACGGTTAAATAATTATCTAAAAAACTCAGCTTTTTCATAGTCTCTTGAGTTAGGCTTTAATACTTGCAAATACATATAAAAGCTCTGTTGCTATTTGTAAGCTACGCTCTTTATATTTCTCTGCTTGTTGTGGCGTATTATCAAAAGCTTTAGGATCTTCAAAAGTGATAGGAATACGCTTTTCTGCTCCGGCAATAAAAGGACAAGCGCCATCGGCTTGAGAACACGTCATGATAGCTGCAAATTCAGATTCAGGGTTAAAACTATCATCATACTTTTTAGAGAAACCAATGATTGGAGCTTCATTTGGAGCATACTTAATACTATACACTGGGTTAGTACCTTCAGAAATTGTTTTAATTTGAAATCCAGAACTTTTTAAGGTCGCTGCAGCCATAGGGAAGAGTGCGGTAGCTTCTGTACCTCCAGAATAGGTATACACGTTTTTAAATTTTAAATGATTCGCGATTGCTTGTGCCCAAACCTGTGATAGGTGGCTTCTTCGAGAGTTATGGGTACATATAAAGTTTAAGCGAACAGCTTGGTCTGTTTCTATTTTATTTTGAATGTAAGCGACTAAAGGTTGAAGTGTTTGTTTTCTTTCTTCAGATACGGTATTCGGTTGCAAGGAAGCAAGTACGCTTTCAATAGCTGCAAATAAAGGTGTTGTTAGTGTCATTTTATAGGTTGTTTTATAGTAAAGTAATTGTACTTCTTCTTTCTGATAGGGTATTGTCTAGTCAAGTATCTTTTAGTTTGCCAATTTTTTCCAATACCATTGCTTCTGGCATTTTTTTGGCATCCATAATAGCATTTCTACCAATATTTAAATAGGCTTTTTCCTAGTAGTCCCAATAGGGGACGTTAGTTTCATAAGTAGCCATACCGGTACTAATTCCTCCTTGATAAATCTTAGCAACAAGCGGTTAATTAGTACCGTAATGGGTACGATGTTTATTTTTAACAACATCCAGAATTAGGAGTACAAGAATTTCCGCTTTCTAGCGTAGCCATTTTTAGTTTTGGTTTTGCTTCTGGAATGCCACAATTATCTTTTGCTAAGCAATCTGTTTGTTTGGTGGTTAGTAAAAAATTAGTGCCATTAAAATCTAAACCAAACTTACCAATGGTTGTTCCTTGGTATTCTACTTCTATTTCTAAATCTGGAATAGCCAATGTTTTCTCAGATAATTCTATAATGTGTGCTAATTTTTCAGGATGCAGTCTGTGGTCATAATCGGCTGCATTCCAGAGTTGAAAATTAACTACTTCTTCGTTACGAACAGTACCACCGCAATCAATAAAGTTTTTAGTTACTTTACCCACTTCTGTTACATGAAAGTGACTTGGTACTAATGTGCCGTCTGGCAATTCAAAAGCAATAGTTTTTAAATTTTTTAAGTGCGATTTTATTTCTGATAGTTTCATAATTCAATTGTTTTATTGTGATATTACGATGAATAGATTCAAATTTTTTTAACAACAATCGTTTTGATGGGGAAGATTTAGATGTAATAGAAGTCCCATTTTTGATTTCATTTTTTCCCAATTTTCGGTGTCAATACAGTAGCAAACACTAGTGCCATCAATAGTGCCTTTTATTAAACCTAAATTTTTTAGCTCTTTTAAATGCTGTGAAATTGTAGGTTGTGCCAGACCAATTTCATGGACAAGATCACCACAAATACAAGCATTTATTTTAAATAGATGTTGTAGAATAGCAACTCTTGCAGGGTGCCCAAAAGCTTTAGCAAAATTTGCTATTTCGTTTTGTTCTGCTGAAAATATTTCTGATTTAGCTAAGCCCATACTTAATTGTTATATTGCAATATTACGATTAAGCAATTAAGTATCAAAGAAATTTGTATTTTATTTTAAAATTAAATCGACCTGTTCTAGAGTTAAGGGCTTAGTAATGTGCTTTTTAACAATAGAGAATTGTTTAGCTCTTTCTGCATCTTCTGGGTCTATAGAAGAACTAAGAATGTAAACAGCGCATCTTTCTTTAATATCATCTGGTAAAAAGTCACATTGCTCTAGAAACTCAAAACCATTCATTTCTGGCATTCTAATATCTAAAAAAATAATTTCTGGAATTTTATCTGGCTCTTTGGCAAGCTCGCGTAAGTAGTTCAATGCAGCTACTGGTGAAGTTTCAGAAATAATACTTTCAGAAATTTTCGCTTTAGTTAAAACAGATTTATTTATAAAATTGTCAATATCAGAATCATCGATTAACAAAATTTGTTTGAACCTCATGTTTTACCGCGTTTTTAGTTTGATTTGGGAGTAAAATTACAAATTTAGTACCCATATTTGGTTCTGATAGAACGTTTATTCTACCGTTTAATTTTGTGATAACCTCTTTTATTACAAACAATCCTATTCCCGTACCCATGATTTTTGAAGATACTCTGTAAAACATTTGGAAAATTTTATCTAAATGAGCTTTAGGAATACCAATTCCATTGTCAGCTATTTCTATAGATACCGCATCTTCTTTAGTAGTTACAGTTATAGTTATCGTTGGATTTTCAGTAGTAATATTATGGTATTTAATGGCATTAGAAATAAGGTTATTAAAAATGATGGAAATACGTTTTTTATCAGAAAAGAAGCTTTGCGTTTCGTTAATATCTAGCTGAAAATTAATGTGTTTTCTATTTTCTAAAAACCAGAGCCCTTCTAGAGACTCATTAATTAATTCTTTGAAGTTTATAGACTCCATGGCTATTTCTAAATGTTTGTTTTGGGAGTACTGTACAATATCCTTAATAAAATCGTCTAATCTTTTTACAGATTGTTGCATCATATTTAACTTAAAAACTAAATCTTCATCGTGATCTTCGTGTAAAATAATGTCAATTAACCCCATTACAGACGCTAAAGGAGCTCTTAACTCATGAGAGGCACTATATACAAACCGATCTAATTCTGCGTTAGTTTTAGAGAGTTCTATGTTTTGTCTTTCTAGTAAATGTTCTGCTTCTTTTCTTTTGGTGTTGTCAATGGCACTGACCAAATAATTTCTTTTATTTTTTAATTTTAAAGGCTCTATAGAAAGTAGTGCAGGGATTTTTTTCCCGCTTTTTAGGGTATATATAATTTCTTCGTCTCGGAGTATGCCCTCATTTAATAATTTTGCCCATAATTGTTGACGGTCTGCGGATAGTTCGTTGCTTTTAAATTCGAGAACATCTGCTTCAATAAGAGTTTTACCAATTAAATTTTTACGTGTAGTTTCTAGTAATACAGCAATAGTTCTATTTGCCTCAAGAATTTTTCTATTTTCGTCTACAATGACTTTACCAATTAAGTTGGAATGGAATGATTTATAAAATTTTTCCTGACTTTCTTTTAGTTCTTCTTTGACTTTTATAGTTTCTGTTATATCTAAAATGGTTCCCCGTAATTTTAGAATTTCATTTTTGTCGTTTTTTTCAATTTCTGTTTCTACTAATAAAGTATGCACAGATTTATCTCTGTGTATAATTCTATGGGTATACCGAAGGTTGTTTTCGCTGTTAGAAATAAAGATATTAATTAAGTCGTCTTGTTTTTTTAAATCATCAGGGTGTATTCTTGATTGTATCGTTTCATAAGTTAATGGGGTATTTGGATCTATATCAAAAATATTGTACATCAGTTCAGACCAATCAATAATTTCTTTTTTGTAGTCCCAAGACCAATAACCAATTTTTCCTATACGTATGGCAGACTCCATTTTAGCTTTGGTGTGCAATAGTTCTTCTTCTGCTTTTTTTATTTCAGTAATGTCTTTAAAGTATACTGAAATTCCTTCTGCAGAAGGGAACATTCTGTATTCGTACCACTTATCAAAATCTTCTCTATATTGTTTAATGTACTTATATTCTTGAGTTTCCATGGCCTCTAAAAGTACTTTATAGGCATTTGTTTTTCTAAAAAAAGGCAGAGCGGCCCAAGCGCTAGTTCCTATTAATTTTGAATAGGACTTACCAATTACTTGGCATGCTTTTGCATTGACATAATTAAAATTCCAATTTTTATCTAATGCCACAAATCCATCAGAAATACGTTCTGTAAGCTCTCTGTATTTAAGAGTGCTCTCTCGCAGTGTTTCTGCTATTTCTTCTCGTGCGGTAACATCCTGAAGTATACCTTGATAATGGTTATTAGGCATTTGTTTTACACTAACTTGCGCCACAAAAGTTGAGCCATCTTCTCGGATCATTTTTCTTAGTGTACGTATAACTTCTCCGTTGCTTACTTCTTTGAATTTTAAGGGTTTTTTAGCTAACTCATCAGGCGCTATAATGTGGATAATATTTTTACTGATAAATGTTTCTTTGGGACTTCTAAAAAATTTACAAAATTGAATGTTGATGTCTATAAAATTAAAATGCTCATCTAATACAAAAATACCATCAGATGCTTCTTCTATTGCTGTCCTATATTTTTCTTCACTCTCTTTTACTTTCTCGGCATTCTCTTTAGACTTAAGTTCTAAAGCTATACGTGCAGAAACATCTCGTACAATACCCTGAATAAGTCCATTTGAGAGAATTTTGGCACTAATTTCTCCATAAAAATCAGAACCATCTTTTCGCAATAATTTTCGTTGAGATAGTAACGTTTGTTCCTCGAGCAATTTATTAATCCTAAAAGGTATATCTGAGGCTTGATCTTTGCTTGTCAAATCTGTAAGGTTAGACTTCAATAATTCTGCCTTAGTATATCTAAATAATTCGCAAGCTTTTAGATTTACATCTAGTATTTTTCCAGTTTGATCAGAAAGTACGATCCCATCTGAAGCCTGTTCTACAAGACTTCTATACTTTTCTTCACTTTCAACGAGTTGTGAGTTTTTTTCACGAACAAGTCTATCTAATCTTTTGGGTTGTTTTAATAAATACCATGCGATGCTCCCAGATAAAACAGAAATAAATAAGCCTATAAACGCAAATAAGAGGATACCAATTATAGAAGTATCTTCTTTAGCATACACATACAGTTTCCATTCTCCATCAGGCATTTTTACTGTTGATGAAAATGAGTTTGTTGAAATATCATCGTAAGAAGAAAAGTAGACTTCTTCTGTTTGATTAGAATTTAATTTGGTGAGTCTGTATAAAAATTGGCTTTCTTGGCTATTAAGTTTCGCTGTATTTAAAACATCTTCAAGTAAAATGATAGCTGAAGTAAATCCTTCAAAACTATCACCATTAAAAATGGGTGTTCTACTAATAAAACCAATACCTCCTTGTTTTAGACGAATAGGACCGCTTACAAAATGATCCTTTTTTTTAATTGTTTTAAGAGCACCAATTTTACCTATCGAATCTTTTAAAATATTAAATCCTAGAACTTCATTGCCTTCTAAAGGAAATGCATGAGTAATAATACCTTCCTTGTTTACAATTTCTAACGCACTAACTTCAGTATTAGTTTCTAATAACAATTTAGAAATCGAATCAAAATTCTTTGGTATGCCATAATGCTCCAATATAAAGGCAAGCGTCTGTGTTGTGGAATAGCCTTGATCTAGTGTTTTGTGAAATTCATGTTCAACCCAATTAGCTTGAGTAACTAATTTTTTTTGACTATTTGTTTCTAATAATAAATAACGTTGGTAGCTAAGGTATTGCGTTAAGAGCAATGTGATAGCAAATACGGTTAGACCAAATGAAATAGGGCTCTTAAAAAACCGAAAAATAGCTTTTAGTTTCATTACATGGTCGGCATTTAATTGGGTACTAGGTTTGGCTCCTCTGCATAGCTTTACGGTTGGGTAATAGCAATTTCTATCGGGGAGATAACTGTAAAATACAAAAAAGGATAATTCCTACAAAAAAAACCGTATTTATTTAACTAGATTCTCTGTAATATCTGAGTATTGGGGCAATTATTTCAAAAAAGAATGCAATTGTTCCCCAAAATAGATCATTGCTTTAACTTCTTGAACGCTTAATAGGCGTTCTTTTTTAAATATTAATAAAGCATTACCATTAGATTCTACATGGTAGTAAGGGTTGCTTTCAAAGAATAAGATTAAATCGTTTGTGAAGATTTTTTTTATCTCAACTTCATTTTCACCTTTAAGATAAAAACGTTTGTTAAAATCTGGTCTGTTGTCAATATTTATGTCTTTTAAGCCTGCTAATTTGTAGAGCAACTCTAGCAAACCTTCCTTGTCTAATGTAAAAATAGGCACAGGTTGATCTAACGCTATGTGAAGAATAGTGGTTTTGACAATTTCTTTTGCTATAAAAGCTCCTTCGGTAAACTCTACATCAAAGACACTCTCCCCTTTTACTTTTTCAGACAGCTTGTTGTATAAAAAATTAATTTCCTTAGTTTTAAAAAATATAAAATCTGATAAGAAATCTACTTCTTTACTTTTTTTAGGAATGTATTCCCAGCCTAATTTATCTGCAGTTATCTCTATATTTTTTTGTCTTTTAGTGAAATAATTTTCAATTGGTTTAAGCGCTTTTAGGGGTAATATTTTTCGAATAGCAAAGGGGTGTTTAGAATCGGCCTCATGCTTGTCCAACCCAATTAATTCTATGCTACCTCCCTTTTTAGAGAAGGTTTGTACATAGTTTTCTACGCCTTCAAAAGATGTGTGGTCTACAAAACTACACATGGAAAAATCTAAGATTACATGCTCATTTTCAGGAATAACATCGAGCTTGTTTTTTAATTTATAAAAATTTATAAAACTGCAGAAATATTTGATGCTAACATAATAAGTGCCACCATCTAACTCCTTAAACATAAGAATGTTTGGTTTAAATAGATGTTTAAAAAATAAGCTAAAACTTCGATTTATAATTATATGTATAATTAACGTAATTAGAATACCAACACTAATTCCAGTCATTAAATTTGTAAACAACGTGGTAAGTAAAGTGGCCAAGAAAATTAAGATTTGCTCCTTACCAATCTTAGCAATTTTTTTGAAATTTTTTGGAGTAGCTAGTTTATAACCGGTAAATACAAGTATAGCAGCTAGTGCTGCCAAAGGAATGCTACGTAATTGTTCTTGAAACAAAACAATAAATAGTATTAGAAATAAGGCATGGAAAAAGTTTGCCGAACGGTTAGAGGCGTTATTGTTTACGTTTACAGAACTTCGTGCAATCACGGTGACAACATTAAGGCCGCCTAAAAAACCACTAATTGTAGTTGCTAAACCTAAGGCTTTTAAATCTTTATTTACATTTGATCGTCTTGCTTCTGGGTCTAATTTATCAACTGCTTTTATACTTAATAAAGACTCAATACTAGAAATAAAAGTAAGTGCAAAAACTACCACAATAAATTTTTGGGTATACACCAACGAAAAGTCTGGAAAAGCTAGTGAGCTAAAAACATTATCAGGAATAGTGACTAAAAATTCAGCATCCATAGGGTAGGCTATATCTACCCCTTTGTATACATAGCTTAAGCCAATGGTTAGGATCAAAATCCACATGGGAGCAGGGATTAATTGAAAATATTTGTTTCTAATTTTCGAATAGAAAATCATGATACAAAGACTAATAATTCCTATGGCTGCAGCGAATAACTGGCTCTCCGTGCCTTCTGTAAAAAGGCGAATTAGACCTTCAGGAATTTGTAATAATAAAGAAATAATACTCCCACTTTCATTATTATGACCAATCATAATATGAAAT
Organism: Cellulophaga algicola DSM 14237; assembly: GCF_000186265.1. Taxonomy (NCBI): domain Bacteria; kingdom Pseudomonadati; phylum Bacteroidota; class Flavobacteriia; order Flavobacteriales; family Flavobacteriaceae; genus Paracellulophaga; species Paracellulophaga algicola. The sequence continues at coordinate 1,621,866 of NC_014934.1, read as the reverse complement.
TGTTTTGATAAGATACCCAGTCCTATGGCTGCAAGCATCCCTTCTATTGCAGAAGCAGGAAAAAAATCTGCTAATCTGCCCATTTTTAAAAACCCTAAGAGCATAAGGAGCCCTCCAGAAATAACTATAGCAGCCAAAGTATATAAATACCCTTGATACATATCTCCTCCGCCTAATGTTGTGATAGCGCCTAAGACAACGATAACTAAACCGTTTCCTGGACCTGTAATGGTTACGTTTGAACCGCCTAAAATAGAAACGACAATTCCACCAACTACTGCGGCTATAATACCAGAAATAGGAGGTGCTTCACTTGCAATAGCTAAACCTAAACCTAAAGGAAGGGCTATCAAAGACACCACAAACCCAGCAAAGATATTTTTAGGTAGGTCTTTTATAAATAAAGCAGATTTCTTTTGTTTTGGTTTCAATTTGGTCTACGGATTATTAATAAATCTGTGGGAAGGTCAGATAAAATATATTCAATATCATGTGTAAATAAACGGTCTATAAAACGCGTTTTTTTGGGAGCATTCATCACCAATAAATCGGCTCTTACTACTTCTGCATAATGTCCTATAGAATAACCTCGTTCTCCGAAGATATCTTGTGTTTTAATTTTAATGTTTTTAGTATAAATAGCACACTGTTCACTTATAATTTTACGCACTCTAGAATCTTCTCTGTGCTTTAATCTTTCCTTCATAATATTCGCTTTTTTAAGCGACTTATCATCTTCTACTTTTACATGGATTTCTCGTTGTAAAATCTCTTCTACAATCGTAATTTGTTGTGCACCAAGAGCGTTAGCCACGTAGAATGAATCTTCAATTGCTAGAGGAGTATCAGGTGCATCTAACCCATTAACTACAATATTTTTACAGCTTACTCTTTCTTCCGAAGGTTTTATCAATAATAAAACAGAGCAACAAACTTTACGGGTTAGTTTACGAGCAATAGAGCCTACATAAAACTGATAGGCATTTTCATGCTGTAATGCCCCTAAAATAAGAAGGTCTATTTTTGAAGTCTTACAAGAATCTAAAATAACTTTAATAGGATCTCCTGGAATCCATTGCACTTCAATTGCTAATTGATTAAAGTTTACCTCTTCTAAGATAGCGGTGATAGTTGCTAATTTTTCTTCTGTTTTTTCACCAACGTGAAGCAAAATTAATTTCGATTTAAAAAACGTTGCTATACGCGTTGTTTCAATAATATTTATTCTAAGTTTTGGTGAAAAAGCAAATCCAAATAATATAGTCTTAAATGGATGGATTTTTTCTTTCATAACTTACAGTAGGCCTTATAATTCATTACAATAATACTGATATGTTATTTAGGATAACAATTTGTAGCCGATAAAAATTAAATTTTATAATTAATATTAGGTGTTTTAGAATCATTTATTTCTTTTTTAAGGGTATTAATTATTAATGTTCAATTAAAAGTTTACGAATAAAAGCAGTATTTTTCCCATAAAAATAAGAATGGTAGAACTTGCAGGAATTATTGTTCTAGGGATTTTAGCACAGTGGGTTGCTTGGAGGCTAAAACTCCCCGCTATATTACCCTTGATTTTAATAGGGTTATTAGTAGGACCAATAGCTACTTTATACACAGAAAATGGGCAAAAATTAATAGAACCTATATGGAATGGTGAGAAAGGATTGTTTCCAGGAGATAGTTTATACTATTTTGTTTCCTTAGCCATTAGTATCATTCTTTTTGAAGGAGGCTTAACTTTAAAAAGAAATGAAATTAAGAACGTAGGCCCTGTAATTACGAAACTAATTACGCTGGGGAGTATCGTTACCTTTTTTGGAGCGGGATTAGCAGCACATTATATTTTTGGTTTAAATTGGCAAATATCATTTTTGTTTTCCGCGTTAATCATTGTGACAGGGCCAACAGTAATTACGCCTATTTTACGTAATATTCCATTGAAAAAAGATGTTTCTACCGTATTAAAGTGGGAAGGTATTTTAATTGATCCAATAGGAGCCTTAGCGGCGGTTTTGGTGTTTGAGTTTATAAGTGTAGGAGAAGGGCAAGCATATACACAAACCGCATTAATTGAGTTTGGTAAAATTCTACTTTTTGGAACAACCTTTGGGTTTACATTTGCTCATGCGCTTACTTTTGCTATAAAGAAAAATTTTATTCCACATTACCTACTCAATGTAGTCTCTCTTTCCTTGGTCTTGATGGTTTTTGTAATGTCTGATGTTTTTGCACATGAGTCAGGACTTTTAGCGGTTGTTGTTATGGGGATGGTTTTGGGCAATATAAACTTACCAAATCTTAAAGAGTTGCTGTACTTTAAAGAATCTCTAAGTGTTTTATTAATTTCTATTTTATTTATATTACTTGCCGCAAATATTAATATTAGCGATTTAGCACTTATTTATAATTGGAAAACAGCAATGCTTTTTGCTGTAATTGTATTTGTTATAAGGCCTTTGGGGGTCTTTTTAAGTACACAAGGCTCTACACTTAAGCTCAATGAAAAACTTTTTATTAGCTGGGTAGGCCCTAGAGGGATTGTGGCAGCAGGAATTGCCTCTTTATTTGGGTCTAAATTATTGGCTAAAGGAGAAGCGGGTGCAGAATACATCACCCCTTTGGTCTTTATGATTGTTTTAGGAACCGTAATTTTAAATGCAACAACCGCCAGGTTATTTGCTAAATTGGTAGGGGTCTTTTTGAAAAAATCTAATGGTATTCTAATTATCGGAGCATCAAAAGTATCAAGAATTATTGGGAGTTATTTACAAAAGAATGATAGACATGTCGTCCTTATTGATAACAACCAAACAAATGTAGATAAGGCTAAAAAAATGGGACTTGAAGCTATCGCCGCTAATATTTATTCAGATACCTTAAGCGATAATATTGAGTTAAATGATATAGGGTATTTAATGGCACTAACAGGAAATTCAGATATTAACAAGTATTCCATAAATAAGTTTACAAAGCATTTTGGTGAGAACGGTGCGTTTAGATTGGTTACTGATGATGAAATGGGGAACCCTGACAATAACCCTAAAGAAGGGCTATTTTCACATACGGATGATTTTATTAAGCTAACAGAGGCCATTAGACAATACCCTGCTATTCATGAAATTGCGTTGAAATCTACGGAGCATTATAATAGTTTAATCGAAATTACAAAAGCAGACCCTAATATCATTCCTGTATTTTTGAAAACACCAGATGGAGATTTAAAAATTATATCATCTTTTAGCGAGCAGTTTGAAGATATTACGGAAAAATTTAAATTAGTGTATGTAGGAAAAATTTTTGAAGATGCCGAAGAAGCATAACGAAATGTAGTGTCAATTAAAAAGCCCTTTGTATGTTATATACAAAGGGCTTTTTAATGGGTATAGTACTATTATTATAGCGTAACTTCTTCAGTAGTTCCGTTCGGGTAAATGATGTTGGCTTTGTTATCACATGTGCCATCACCCATAGCTACAATAACGTCAATACCATTTTTAGATAATGTAAATAATCCATCAGAGAAATACTCACAATCTAATAATTTGGTTAATTTTTCAGTAACGGTTACCATATACGTATCTCCATTTTCTACTAACGCCCAAGTGCCAGTAACTGCAACTACGATGTTTTCATCCGCAAAAATTATGCTTTCTGTTTTAGTACCAGCTTCTGTAATCAGTTCACCATCTTCTAGTGTAATTACCATATCTGAAGTTACTGTAAAGTTTATTTCGTTTTCTTCGGCTGTAGTGCTTATGGTAAATGTTCTTGTGCCGTCTAATCGTATGGTTCCTACGTAAAAATCACTATAGGTTGCCGTAAACGTACTACTGGTTTCATTTACAGCGTAGGTTACAGCCAAGAGACCATTTACCTTATCGGTTTCGTTAAAGGTGCAATTATTAAATGTCATTGTAAAGCCAGAATCTGCATAGGTTGTACTATAACAGTCACTATCTTTTTGAGTTAAAAATCTTTTTCCGGTGTTCTCTTTACTAATAAAAGCTTCTGTAATGGCATTATCGATGATATCTGTATAATCATCTATGGCGAGTACTTTTTGAACTTCAAATTCAGAAATTTCTATGTCTTCAGAACTGTTACTATCTGTAGAGCAACTATTTAAGGCCAGCCCAAAAACTGCAATAAGTGCAAAAACGGAACGTTTAAATAAGTTTAGCTTTTTCATGAAAATCCACATCAGGTTCTATTTTCTAACGTAAAAAAGAGTCAAATAGTATACCAAATCTTAAAATTTTCTAAAAAAAGATCGATTAGCTTCTTTTTAAGTAGAATTTGATTTGAAACAAAATGATAAAAAAATCAATTTTTTGGGTGAATCCTGCAATAACAGCGAAAATAACCTGTTATGAATTAAATAACCGAAACCAAAAACTATTAATTTTATGAAAAAATCGATTTTATTTGCCGCATTACTTGGGAGTGTTTTATTTTTTTCTTGCTCTAAAGATAATGATGATAAAGGCATCTGCGAAAGTTGCGAGCTTATAGGAGTCCCTATAACAGCTTGTGATAATGGTGATGGTACAGTATCTATTTCCTCTGGAGGAAATTCTGAAACTATTTCTGAAGAAGAATTGGGAGGCTTAAGCCCAGAGGACTATGTAAAAGGAATCTGCTCTGCAGGTGATCTTGATTTTGGGGAAGCTAATTAATTAGCTATGCTTATCCAATACAATATAAAAAAAGGCTACATTTTAATGTAGCCTTTTTTATTAATCGTTTAGCTTTAAAACAGCCATAAATGCTTCTTGTGGAACTTCTACGTTACCCACCTGACGCATACGTTTTTTACCTTTTTTCTGTTTTTCTAGAAGCTTACGTTTTCTAGAAATATCACCACCGTAACATTTAGCGGTAACATCTTTACGTAATGCTTTTGTTGTTTCTCTAGAAATAACTTTAGAGCCAATAGCAGCCTGTATAGGAATATCAAATTGCTGACGTGGGATTAGTTCTTTTAGCTTCTCACACATTCTTTTACCTATATTCACTGCGTTATCTGCGTGAATAAGTGCAGAAAGTGCATCAACTGGTTGTGCGTTTAATAAAATATCTACACGTACAAGTTTAGAAACACGCATTCCAATTGGGGTATAATCAAAAGAAGCATAGCCCTTAGAAACAGTTTTTAATCGATCATAAAAATCGAAAACAATTTCTGCTAGTGGCATATCAAAATTAAGCTCAACACGTTCTGTTGTTAAATAAGTTTGATTGGTAATTAGTCCTCTTTTTTCAATACAAAGAGACATTACATTACCTACATAATCTGCCTTTGTAATAATTGTTGCTTTTATATACGGTTCTTCAACACGATCTATACTAGACGGGTCTGGTAAATCTGTAGGGTTGTTTACTATTAGGGCTTCTGTAGGGTTTTTACGCGTGTAAGCATTGTAGCTAACGTTAGGTACCGTGGTAATTACGGTCATGTTAAACTCACGCTCTAAACGCTCTTGAATAATCTCCATATGAAGCATTCCTAAGAAACCACAACGGAAACCAAAACCTAGAGCAGCACTACTTTCTGGTGCAAAAACTAAAGATGCATCATTAAGTTGTAACTTTTCCATAGAAGCTCTTAGTTCTTCAAACTCATCTGTATCTACAGGGTAAATACCAGCAAATACCATTGGTTTTACATCTTCAAAACCTTCAATAGCATTTTTTGTAGGGCTTGCAGCATCTGTAATAGTATCACCTACTTTTACTTCACGAGCATCTTTTATCCCAGTAATTAAGTAACCAACATCACCCGTTTTTACACTTTGTTTTGGGTGTTGTGTTAATTTTAATGTACCTACTTCATCAGCATAATAATCACTATCTGTAGCGACGAATTTTATTTTTTGACCTTTTTTAATTTCACCGTTTATCACTCTAAAATACGTTTCTACACCTCTAAAAGGGTTGTAAACAGAATCAAACACTAAAGCTTGTAAAGATTCATCAGGATTTCCTTTTGGAGCAGGGATACGTTCTATAACAGCAGCTAAAATTTCTTCAATACCAATACCTGTTTTTGCACTGGCAGGAATTACCTCGCTAGGATCGCAGCCTAATAAGTCTACAATATCATCTGTTACCTCTTCAGGATTAGCACTTGGTAAATCTATTTTATTTAAAACAGGAATAATCTTTAAATCATTTTCTAGCGCTAGGTATAAGTTACTTATGGTTTGTGCTTGAATACTTTGTGCAGCATCAACAATTAATAGCGCACCTTCACAAGCGGCAATAGACCTAGAAACTTCATAAGAGAAATCTACGTGGCCAGGAGTATCAATAAGGTTTAGTATATATTCTTCCCCTTTATAGGTGTATTCCATTTGTATCGCGTGACTCTTAATGGTAATACCACGTTCACGCTCTAAATCCATAGTATCGAGCAACTGTTCTTTTTTCTCTCGTTCGGTAACAGAACCAGTAAAATCTAACAATCTATCTGCCAAGGTACTTTTACCATGATCAATATGCGCAATAATACAGAAGTTTCTAATGTTTTTCATGTAAGCTGAATAAGTTCAGTTGACTAAGGTTTTGGTTTACCCAAAAAAAGAGGTAAAAACCAATTGCAAATATAAGTGATTTGTTGAGCATTAAATATGACAAGAATAGAAATACCAACGAAATATTAAATAATAGAAAATAATTAGCATAAAGATAGGTTATTTAAGCTTTTTGTATTAAAAAAATGTTAATTTTATCTGCTGATTCCCTAAATCATTAAGAATTTGAAATTATATAATAATGTATTCCTCTACGTTTTTCTTATTTGTAGCTCATCACTAATTGCGCAAACATTTAAGGTAGAAGGGAATGTCAAAGACGACTTAAGAGAAGCAATACCATTTGCAAATGTATATTTATTGAAAGCAGCAGATACCACGCTAGTATATGGGGGATCTACAGAAGAGGATGGTACCTTTGAAATTAAAGATGTTGCACCAGATAATTATTTATTGCGCGCAAATTATTTAGGGCAAACATCAAAGTTGATAGCTGTAGTGGTAACCAAAAACACAAACGTTGGTGAACTAGTACTAGCAGAACATATTGAAGCCTTAAGCGAAGTTGTCGTAACCAATAAAAAACCAATAATTGAACGTAAAGCAGATAGGATAATTTTTAACGTAGCAAATTCAGCTTTAGCTCAAGGAAGTTCATGGGATATCTTAAAGCGTACACCTGGTGTGATTATCATGCAAGGAGAAATAAAGTTAAAGAATAGAGCTGCAGACGTATATATTAATGACCGTAAAGTTTATTTAACTGCTGATGAATTACAGCAATTACTACAAGGCTTAGACGGAGGAAATATAGAGGCTGTAGAAGTCATTACCAACCCACCTTCAAAATATGATGCAGCAGGTAATTCTATACTGAACATCACAACCACTAAAAATCTATCTATAGGGTACAAAGGGGCTATACATACGGATTACGCCATTGCAATAAAACCTAAATATACTTTTGGCACCAATCATTATTATAAAAATGATTGGTTAAATAGTTATGTTTCATATTCTTTGAATACCAAAGAGGAGGTTAGAAATGGTGCTACTGACCTATTGTTTGCTGCAGAAAACGGAATGACAAACTCTATTTGGGAATCGAGGTTTAAAAGAGCCACCCATACCAACACCCATACCATTAATAGCTTATTTGAATTTTATTTAAATGACAAGAATACCATAAACTTAAGTGTTTCTTCGGTACTAAGTCCTAAAATAGATTCAGATCGGAATGAGCTAACCACTATGTTTGATGCAAATATGATGGTAGATTCTCTTTATGATACTAGCAGTACTACTAATGACTACGAAAACACGCATCTATTTACAGTGCAGCATATATCTAAACTAGGAGAAAAAGGAACAGAGCTAACGACTCAGGGTAATTATATTGTTTTTGATAAAAACCAAGAGCAAAATTTAGATACAAAGTACCGCTTACCTGATAATACCATTCTAAATGAAAATAGAATTGTCACTTTAGCCCATCAAAAGACAAAAATTTATACGCTACAGTCAGATCTTATCTATCCTACAGAACATATTGTTTTTGAAACAGGCTTAAAATATTCTGGAATAAACTCTACTAGTGAACAAGAATTTGAGAATTCTTCATCAAATACAACTAATGAATCATTTAATGGGATTGTTGCTGATAATTTTGATTATGATGAAAATATTTTTGCAGGCTATATTAGTACTTCAAAAGAATGGGATGCGTTTACAGTAAAAGGGGGGCTTCGTGGTGAATACACAAATTCTAAAGGGAATTCTCTGGTATTGGCTCAAATAAATTCTAATTCTTATTTTAATCTATTTCCAACTCTTTTTCTGCAATATCAGCACAATGAGAATCATCTTTTTGGATTAAATTTTAATAGAAGAATTTCAAGACCACCTTTTCAGCTTCTTAATCCTTTTATAACTTTTATAAATGAGAATAATGTTGTTCAAGGAAATCCTAAAATACAGCCGAGTATAACCAATAGAATCACGGCAAGTTATACGCTAAAGAACAAGCTTACTTTTGATTTTTATGTAGAGCGAATAAAAAATGATATTTATAGAATGCCTTTTCAAAATAATGAGCAACAAACTATAAGTACCATTACAGATAATCTAATAAACGGAGACCAAGTAAGTATTGATGTTACCTATCAAGATTATATCACAGATAACTGGTATTTATATGCTTATAGCTCGTTCTTTTATTTAAAAAATCAGTTTTATGCAAGAGCGAACAATAATCAAGTTCTAGATTTAGATGTAAAAAGTTGCTACATATTGGCGCAGAATTACATAAGTTTTTTAGAAGATAAATCTTTGAATGCGGTGATCACTGCCAGTTATATGCCAACATTTATTTCAGGCTCTTTTTATCATGATAAAGCTGTTGCAGATGTTTCTATTAGTGTACAGAAGCATTTTTTAGATAAAAGCTTAATTGTTAGTTTGGGTGTAGATGACTTGTTAAATGCTACTAATATTCCTGTTACATCAAACTATTTAGATCAGAATTATAGTTATTATTCAAGACCAGAGACAAGAATGTTTACAGGTAAAGCAGTATATAAGTTTGGTAATTTCAAATTAAAAAATAGTAAAGCAGAAGCAGTAGAAGAACAAGAAAGGCTATTGAATAAGGATTAAGTATTCCTTTAGCTCTAAACTATAGCAAACTAGAGTATACCGCACTTATTATACTTCTGTAAATGCTTAATGCGCTGTATATAAAAATAGAAAGTGATTGGCTTTAAACCTTGTGCAAGGATCTAAGAATAACTTCCTAAAAAATACGTAATTTTGCGCTATATTAAATTAGAAAGTTTTGCCAAAAATAGGAGACATACAACTGCCAGAATTCCCATTATTACTTGCGCCAATGGAAGACGTGAGCGATCCACCTTTTCGTGCGCTATGTAAAGAGCAAGGCGCAGATGTGGTCTACACGGAGTTTATTTCATCTGAAGGTTTGATTCGTGATGCTGCTAAAAGTGTTATGAAATTAGATATCTATGAGAAAGAAAGGCCAGTGGGGATTCAAATTTTTGGAGCCAATCTAGAATCGATGTTACAATCCGTAGCGATTGTAGAGAAGTCTAATCCAGATATTATAGATATTAATTTTGGTTGTCCTGTTAAAAAGGTGGTAAGTAAAGGTGCTGGAGCAGGTATCTTAAAAGATATAGATCTTATGGTTTCCCTAACAGAAGCTATGGTTAAGCATACTAATTTGCCTATTACGGTAAAAACTCGTTTAGGTTGGGATGATGATTCTATTAGAATTGTTGAGGTTGCAGAACGTTTGCAAGATGTTGGCTGCAAGGCTATTGCTATTCACGGCAGAACCCGAGCACAAATGTATAAAGGCGATGCCAATTGGGCACCGATAGCAGACGTAAAGAATAACCAAAGAATGCATATTCCTGTTTTTGGCAATGGCGATGTCAATACACCGGAAGCAGCAATGAAAATGCGTGATGAATACGGATTAGATGGCGCTATGATTGGTAGAGCTAGTATTGGATATCCTTGGTTTTTTAATGAAGTAAAACACTTTTTTAAAACAGGAGAACATTTAGCACCGCCTACCATTCAAGAGCGTGTAGAAGCCGCGCAGCGTCACTTACAAATGGCGATCGATTGGAAAGGAGAACAATTAGGTGTTTTTGAAACAAGAAGACATTATACCAATTATTTTAAAGGAATCCCGAATTTTAAAGAACATAGAATGAAAATGGTTACTAGTGACCATTCCGAGGATGTTTTTAAAGCTTTTGAAGAGGTGCTAAAGATTTTTGGAGATTATGAGTTTGGCTCCATCTAATTAGTATATTATGGTTAAAGTTAAGAAAACTAACTTTTTACTACTACTCATCATTACCTGTATTACTACTAACTGTAAACAAGATATGGAAATCTTGAGCTTTCATCATTTTGATAGAAAAGCAGATACTATTAATGTAGATTTTTCATTGAATAACATTGATTTTATTCATTCCCTTGAAAATAAATATCGAATAAATCTTTGCGAGGACACCTATAAACTGGGAAAATTTGAGTTAGAGAATTCCATATATGTATTTCCTCTAATTATTAATAAAGACTGTAATGACGGGGTGCTAATTCATAATATCATTGATATTATAAGTAATGAGAGCAATCAAACACTTGTAGATAGCGAATTAGTCAATTCAAATGAAAATCTCAAGAATGAAATTTTCAGACACACTAAAGAAAGGCTCGATTCAAAGAATTATAATGGACTTTTTTATAACTTCAACTGGGGTGTAGGCTTGGGTGAAGTAGCAAATAAAAAAAATTTAGTTGAGGTTTTAAAAGGAATCGATTTAGTGTTAGAATACAAATCCATGGAACTATTAGGGAAGCCATTAAGGTCTCTTAGTAAAAAAGAATTAGAAAGTTTGAATGCTAAGTTTTACGCTATTATTTTAATCGTAGAATATGCTCCAATTATAAACATTCCACCACCTTCCATGGAGATCAATTAAAGTATCTTTAAGTTAATAGCGATTTATTAATTCTACTACTCGCAATTTTTGAAGCAATAATCCCCAAAACTGTAATAGTTGCTAGTACTACAAATACATTGGTCCATTGGTATTCTACAGGATAGGCTAAATCTGCACTAATTTTTAGCCATTCAAACAGTAATTGTGACCAAATTAAGATAGAACCTAAGAGAACGCCTATAAGTCCGCCTAAAAAGGTGACAATAACCCCTTGAATAAAGTAAATTCTTCTTAATTCACGAATACTTGTTCCTAAACTATAGAGTGTTTTAGAGTTGCCTTGTTGGTCTAAAATCATCATTATAAAAGCCCCAACCACATTAAATAAAGCAATAATTAGTACGAGGGTAAAGATTAAATAAGTCGCTACATTTTCGGTATTCAACATGCGATATAGTGTACTGTTGAGTTCTTTTCTATTTTTTAGAATGATATCTTTTCCTAAAATAGCTTGTATCTCTTTTCTTGTAGATTGCGCATTATCAGTATTCGCATATTTAAAATTTATGCCTGATATTTGAGTACTATCTTTTTCTAGCAAAGCTTGCACTAGCGGTAAATCTGCAAAAACATATTTAGTATCTAAATCTGCCTCAACGGCATAAACACCACTAACAACTACAGGTATTGTGTTGAAAAATTTGGCATTTGGACCTTGTTGTGTTAAGGATTGTGTTCCCGCTTTAGGTACCAAAATCTCTAATGGACTCCGGTAGCTGTTAATAGATAAACTTAATAGATTAGCAATACCAATGCCGGTTACTACTTGTTGTTCATTAAACCAAGTACCAATATATAAGGTGCTGTCTATGCCTGTAACTTGAGTGTAATTAGCATCAACCCCTTTAATGTATGCAATATGATCTTTTTGTTTATGGGAAAGATAGACTCTATCTTCTAGCTCTTTAGCATATGCTGTTATTCCTTCAAGAGCAGCCAATTGATCTTCTTGGCGATCTGTAATTTTAAAAAATTTACCTGTGGCAGGTGAAGCTTTTAAATCAGGATCAAATGAATTGGTGTAGGAAAGGCTAAATGTTTTTAATCCAGAAAATCCAGAAAGGACAATAAATAATGCTGCAGAGCCAATTACAATAACGCAAAAAGTAACCAAGTTGATGATATTAACGGCACTTTGCTTACTTTTTGACCTTACGTAACGCTTGGCGATGTACAGCGGAAAATTCAATGACTATGCTTTTTTTCTTTTTTCTAATAAATCAGGATTGTCAATAGGGTTATCTTTTCCTTTTAAAGATTTTTCTATCCCGTCTATATATTCTAACGAATCATCTAAAAAGAACATAAGTTCCGGCATACGACGTAATTGATTTTTTGTACGCTGCGCTAATTCATGTTTAATTAATGGCTGATTAGACTTCATGCCCTTTAATAACTCCTGAGCATCTTTTGTTGGAAATATACTTACGTATACTTTTGCAATAGATAAATCAGTAGTAACAATCACTTTTGAAACGGAAATTAAAGTCCCTCTAAGTCCACCATCCGTTGCGGCTCTTTGTAAGACATCAGCGATATCTTTCTGTATGACGCCACCTATTTTTTTTTGTCTCTGTGTTTCCATGGGACAAAAATACGCAGATTATTGCGTATTTTAGTGCATTAGTACTATATAGTAGAAAAAATGAAGAAAATTGAGCATATTGGTATTGCTGTTAATGATTTAAAAGCTTCTAATAACTTGTTTGAGAAGCTTTTAGGTGTGGCGCCCTATAAGGAAGAAGAAGTGCTATCTGAAGGGGTGAAAACATCATTTTTTATGACAGGCCCTAATAAAATAGAGCTCTTAGAAGCTACTCATATAGACGGACCTATCGCTAAATTTTTAGCAAAAAAAGGAGAAGGGGTACATCATATTGCTTTTGCGGTTGATGATATAGTAGCAGAATTAGCACGTTTAAAAGAAGAAGGCTTTACAATCATAAATGAAGTGCCAAAAAGAGGAGCAGACAATAAATTAGTGGCATTTGTTCATCCAAAAACTACAAATGGGGTATTAATAGAGCTTTGTCAAGAGGCTCCAGAAGAGACCTAATTTTTTGTTTATCAGTACTATTGGAAATAAAATAGCGGTTTCTTTCATTTTTGTAAAAGAGAATGCTTGCAACGTTTAAAAATAAATGGTAATATTGCATCCGCAAATTGCCGGTCCTATAGCTCAGTTGGTTAGAGCACCTGACTCATAATCAGGTGGTCCCTGGTTCGAGCCCAGGTGGGACCACTTTTACAGTTTGTTAAGCCTTGTAAATCAATGATTTGCAAGGCTTTTTTTATTTAAGGGGTCGAATCTGGGAGGCGAATGATTAGCTTGGGATAATAGGTGATAAATTATCTATCTTGCTTATAGCTTCATTAATAATATTTGTTAAAGGGATATTTATGTGAGGTTCATTTTTATAAATACCATTATGCCATTGCTGTAAGGAATCACTATCATGAAATGTATAGCTACTATCATTAAAAACTAGTATATATAATTCGTATTTATTAATTATTGATAAAAATATTTCTTCCTCAAAAGATTTATTTATGAAATTGGCTTTATCTATACTCCCTTCTTTTCCTTCATCGAAAAGTCTATTTTTAAGATGAAGTATTTTTGAAATTGGCATTCCAATTTCTCTTAATATCATTACTAATTCAATCCATACGAATTCTATAGCATTAAATCTTCTCCATTTTTTAGAATCTTCTCGATTACTTATTAGAATATTCATGCTGTCATAATGATTCAAAGTTCTATAAGACACTGACAAATCATTTTTTTTTAACTGTGCGTTTAATAATTTTTTGCTCAACGCTACTAATTTTTTATCCATAAAATTGTTAAAACTATACGTAAACGTATAATAAATAATAAAAATACTAATAAATTTGTTTAAAATCAAAAATGACTTACAAACATGGAAGTTAAAGAGGATTATTATGAAAACTCACCGATTATTTTATCAATGATTCAATTTAGATATGATAAAATTGATGGTTTTGATGTCGATGTTATAAAAAAAATGGCTAAAAAGGTTGAGACAACATTTCCGGTTGTTAATCAAAGGTTTGTTCATAATATTGTCGTTAATAATGATAAAAATAGTAAAACGAGCGTTTCTATTGAAGATCAACAAGTTGATGGGGTGCAAGTTATGTCTAAAAATAGACAAGAATTTTTTACTATTACAGATACTAAATTTACATTTCAGTCGCATGAGAAATATACGGGGTGGGATAATTTTAGAGATAAAGCATTTCAATTTTGGCACTTATTTAATAATTCTTTCAACATTAAAGAGCTAAGCGGAGTTTCTTTGAGGTATGTGAATAGAATTAATTTGCCACTTGATTTGAAACGTATTGATAAGTATTTTACTACTTATATAAAGGATGATAACAATACTTTTTCTATTGCTAATTTTCAATTGAAATTTTCTTCCTTTGATAAAGAAAATAAATTTAGATTTAACATTAGCCATTTATTAGATGCTCCTTTAGATGAATATGTCCCATATATTTTCGATATTGATGTATTGAGTGATGTAAGGATAGAAAATAAAAATGATTTACTTTTAGCTTTGTTTGAGAAAATAAGAGATAAAAAGAATAAATTATTTAATGATGGAATCACTGATGAGACCAAAAAACTAATAAGCTAAATATGCCATTTATAATTGATTTACCACCATCAAATACTCACGTTGAGAGCGTTAAAACTGAAATGATTTCTATTGAAGGTAGTGAAAATAATATTCCTACAATTGATGATCGTTCCATTGTATTTGAAAAAGATTTGTATGAAAATATTTATTTAAACGATAAGTTTAAATCTTTGGTTGAATTATGGGAACAAAATACTGCTTTTGAATCCTCAATTTCAAACATCATTCAAGAAGATAATTTTAAAAAAATAATTAATTTAGGAAAAAAGGCTGTGCCTCTAATTATTGATAAGATTGAATACGAGCCAAGTGTGTTAGTTTGGGCTTTGAATATTATTACAGGTAAGTCCATGAGTTCAGGTGGAAGAGAAACAATTGAGCAGATTTGTAAAAAATGGGTGAATGCATTTCGAACGGGAAGAATTCAAAATGTCTAATCAATAAGCGTTAATATAATTGATTAACTCAGATTCAAATAGAAACAAGATTATTAAGGTATTCCCAAAATTATTAGATGATAAATCTTTTAAAATTATTGGTAATATTACACCTAACTATAACTGTATTGCTTGGGCTGCCAATGTTACAGATTGTTGGTGGTCTAGTTTACCTTTAGGGGAAAGGCCCACGCATGGACTGGATGGAGTGAAATACGACTGGCCTTTTGAAGTAGATGATGAGTTTTCAATAAAAACATTGACAGAAATATTTACTTTTTTGAAATATGTTGAGTGTGAAAATTATGATTATGAGGAAGGGTTTAAAAAAGTTGCATTTTATGTGAAAGATGGTAGGGCAACACATGCGGCAAGACAATTAACTGCTATAGAAGCAAAGGGCATATGGTCAAGTAAGTTAGGGGCTTCTTTTTTGATACACCACGGAACACCATATGATATAGAATCTGATGCATACGGAATTCCTGTTAAATTTATGAAGAAAAATATGAATTAAATAGACTTCTTTAAATTTTGAAGAGCTTTGTTTTTATCATTAAGCCTTCTATAAAGCGGCAATGTCTGTCTATTGAGGTTTATCATTTTAATATTTAAAAAAGGTCTCTTACCGTGGTCTTTTACTTCAAATTCTTCTAATACAGCTCCTAAGCGTTTAAACTGGTCTGTAAACTCCGTAGTGGTGTAAAAGTCTGTGTAAAGCTCTGAAACACGCCTTGAGCAATTCCAATGCAATTGTTTTTCTGCAAAGATCTTATTCTATTTAAAATTCACAAACAACTTTTGAGATTGATCCGTTTTCATTTACGTTGCAAGTAACGTCTTAAAAGTAGTTTCCTTATTTTGAAAATTATATTATTAATAGTAGCCGAGTCATTCAAGTAGCTAGGTTTTGTATTTTTATTAATATTTTACCAATTAATTTATACGAAGACTTGGATATTTAAAATGAATGTGTAAAAAACTTATATGTACGAATATTTGAAATTTTTGATAGTAAAACTAAAGTCAATTGATGACAAGTTAACTGTAATTGCACTGTTGCAAAATAAATTTTGGGTTAGAATCAATGATAAAAACCTAAATGAAAAATGGTTCTTTAAAGAGAATGGGAAACTATTAATCTCTATAAATGGTAATATAGTTGATGGTCGTTATGAGCAGTTAAGCGAGGGTAGTCTGATAGTTGAACTTGACAAGAATAAAATACTTTTAAATCAAAATTTTATTTACAATGATATCTTGCTACTGAAAAAAGATTCTGATGATTCTGATTTTTATGCATTCTATGATGATTCTAAATTTAATAATAGTGAATTTGAGCAATTTATTGAAGTTTCTAGAAAAGAAGATTTAGAGGTACCTGCGTTTAATACAACGGAGATTCATTCAAAAGCAGGAGTAGATTATATTTTAAAAAACTAACTATGCAAATTTCAAAAGAACGTATTGGATTAATCTTAGGGCCACTTGTTTTTTTCTATATTCTGTTCTTTTTTAATGCAGAAGGTTTAGACTATTCTGCAAAAGCAATACTAGCCTCAGTTGCTTGGATTGCAATTTGGTGGATTACAGAAGCCATATCTATTGCAGTAACAGCATTATTACCTATTGTTCTTTTTCCTTTATCTGGTGGCTTAGATTTAATGCAAACTACCGCCTCTTACGGTCATAAATATATCTTCCTATATGTAGGGGGCTTTATTTTAGCTATTGCTATTGAAAAATGTAACCTTCATAAGAGAATTGCACTCTCTATCATAAAAATTGTTGGCACGAATATTACCAATATTATCCTCGGTTTTATGATTGCGACTGCACTTTTATCGATGTGGATATCAAACACAGCAGCAACCGTAATGATCCTACCTATGGGAATGGCCATTGTATCGCAATTGCGTGATAACCCAAATACGATAAAGAATGAAAACTTGCTTTTTGGTAAGGCTTTAATGTTAGCAATTGCATACAGTGCATCCATTGGGGGGATTGCCACCTTAATAGGTACGCCAACAAACTTAGTACTTGCGGGCGTGGTACAGACCACTTTTGGAGTAGAGATAACATTTTACCAATGGTTTATATTCGGTTTTCCTATAGCCCTTATTTTATTGTTTTTATGTTGGAAATATTTGACAAAATTTGCATTTAAATTTGAACAAAAAGAATTCCCTGGAGGTAGAGAAGAAATAAATACACAATTAAAGGCATTAGGTAAAATGTCTTATGATGAAAAGATGGTTTTAGTGGTATTTTTATGTACCGCTTTTGCATGGATTACAAGATCTTTTTTACTTCAGAAACTTATACCACAAATAGATGATACCATTATTAGTGTATTTTTCGCAATAGCGTTATTTGTTCTACCCTCTAGTAAGAAAAAAGAAGGCTTAATTTCTTGGGAAGATGCCGTAAAACTTCCTTGGGGTGTGGTGTTATTATTTGGTGGTGGTATGGCTTTGGCCTTAGGTTTTGAAACCAGTGGGTTGGCCTTGTGGATAGGGAATAAACTAATTGCCTTAGAATCCGTACCCTTTATTTTTTTAATACTCATATTAATTTTTGCGGTAAATTTCCTAACAGAAATAACCTCAAATATAGCAACAACGGCCATGTTGTTGCCCGTGCTCATCTCTTTAGCTCCAACACTTGGGGTGCACCCTTATTATTTGATGATAAGTGCAACCGTAGCGGCTTCATGTGCATTTATGCTTCCAGTGGCTACGCCACCAAATGCCGTAGTGTTTGGCTCTGGATATCTAAAAATAGAGGATATGGTAAAAAAGGGTATTTGGATGAATATAATATCCATTCTCATTCTAACTTTATTTGTATATTTTGTCCTCCCGTTGGTTTGGGATTTAAGCTAGATGTATAATGTAATTGTTGTTTTTTATTTTGAGTATATAGCAAGCTGAGGGTGTATTAACATTTTACCCAGAGTAAATTCTAAACGTATAGCCCTATTTTTTTAATTCAGTTTACGGGTAGATTTTGTTGAGAACTACGTGTAAACTGTTTGGGAAAATTATAAATTTCTTCTTTAAAAATTCATTGTATTTTTTATATATATTTTCACCTTATCATGCCCCATTTTTACAGTAAATAATTTTTTTTATAAACTGATTATTTTCTATCTATTTTCCTATTTACGTCCTAATTCGACTATTATTTAAAATAAATTCTTATATCTTTAGGAGATTACTTCTAATTTAAATAATTCTATCTCATTTATATGATAACAAATTATTCTGCGTTAGAGATATATCTTAAATAATTTAATAGAATTTTATGGCAATTAATTTACAAAAAGGTCAAAAAATAGAAATTGGACTTTCTAAGTTAACCATTGGTTTAGGCTGGGATCCTAATGAGGGAACAGGTTTTGATTTTGACTTAGACGCCTCTGCATTTCTTCTCAATTCAGAAAGAAAACTTTCAAAAGAATCTCATTTTATTTTTTACAACAATTTATGTGGCCTTGGTCATAATGAAAGCAATCCTTGTGAAAAAAATGGTTGTACTATAGGTGAATTTGGTGTTAGACACACGGGAGATGATCCCGATGGTAATTCTAGTGATGGTGATGATGATGAGGCTATAATGGTCGATTTAAATATACTGAAGGATGATATTGAAGAGATACTATTTGTAGTTACAATTGAAGACTTTGTTGCTAGGAAACAAAATTTTGGGCAGGTCAGAAATTCTTATATTAGAATAGTTGATAATACCACAAATGAAGTAGTTGCTAAATACGAGTTAGATGAAGACTTTTCTATAGAAACTGCCGTAGAATTTGGTAGGTTATATAAAAGAAATGGACAATGGAAGTTTGAAGCATCAGGAATAGGATACAAAGAAGATTTAGGTTTTTTTGTTAACAGACATTATTCAGGAGAAGTTATTAAATAACGTTTTAGAGGTCAGTAGTTAATTACTTATTAATTCAGCTTGATTGATTTTATCATTATTGACCATTTTAACAATAAGATTATTGAATATTGTAGCTTTACTTTGAGATCTGTTTATTCTAAAACAAAATTCATTGAAATATCTATTTAAATTATTGTCACTAACCCAAGAATAAGTTGTTCTTATCCAAGATTTAACCTGATGTATCATTGTATGAAGCGCTTTAAAATTTAACCCTCCATTACTTTCTATTTGTGTGATGTCGTAAGCCTTTGCAATAGGACTATAGCCTCTCCATTTATCTGTAGTAATCTTTGCGTTTCGGCTGATATGGTTGACAAAAATATATTGTAAGGATTGTGCTGAAAAATCATCTATTTTCATAGCATACATTCTTTTTACCTTTCCATCTTCTGTAAGCTGAACAGCTGTAACCGCCTTCTTTTTCTTAGCATTGTAGCTTCTGCCAACTTTTGTTTCTTCTCTGCCCCCTAAAACAAATTCATCTACATGAACAACTCCGTCCATAGGATTATTCCCACTCGAAGACATAGCTTCTCTGACCTTAAGCATAAAAAGTCTAGCTGTTTTTTCTGTTACTCCGTAACGTACTCCCATATAACTTGCAGATAAGCTTTTCGTGCTTGTAGCCATCTCAAAACAAATAAAAAATGCTTTGCGAACACCAAACTTTACCTTGTGAAATAAAGTATCTGCTGTTGCGGATTCTGTATGTCTACAAATATTACATTGCCTAGAGAAATCAGCACGTGTTTGACAGGCTATATGATTGCATCTAGAACATTTAAAAGGGGTTTTAGACTTAATATTTGCTAAATATTCTTTGCAATCATTGTCCGTTTTGAAGCAATCAGAGAACTCTAGAAGATTTTGACCCTTGAAAATATCCATAATTTAATATATTTACTGAGTATCAAGATACGAAGTTAGCTACTGACCTCTATAACGTTTAAATAAATAAGTACATGGCAATTAATTTACAAAAAGGACAAAGAGAGTCTTTAAGTACAGGAAATTTTACAGTAGGTTTAGGATGGGATACCAATGAAACAGCAACAGGTGTTGATTTTGATCTAGATGCCTCAATTTTTATTTTAGGAGAAAATAAAAAACTACTTTCAGAAAGTCATTTTATTTTTTACAATAATTTAAAGAGTCCAGATGGTTCAGTAGAACATACAGGAGATAATAGAACAGGAGAAGGAGATGGTGATGATGAGTCTATAATTATAGATTTAACGAAGATAGATACTAATGCCACAGAAATATGTATCGTTGTAACTATAGATGACTGTGAGGCGCGTAAACAGAATTTTGGACAAGTTAGAAATTCATTTGTACGTATTGTTGATAATTCTAATAATTCTGAAGTAATGAAATTTGAATTAGATGAGGATTTTTCTATAGAGACTGCTGTTGAATTTGGTAGAATTTATAAGAAAAATAACGAATGGAAATTTGAAGCTATTGGGACAGGTATGAAAGGTGGTCTTCAAGATTTTCTAAATAAATACAATTAATATTTATGGCTATTAATTTACAGAAAGGACAGAAAATTGATTTAATAAAAAAAACGGCTTCAGGTTCAGTTTCTAAATTACAAAAATTTTGTATTGGAGTAAATTGGGGAGTTATTGACAGAAGCTATAGCATACAAGAAACCAAGGGTGGTTTTTTAGGCTTTGGAGGAAAATCAGAATATGTTACTAAACATTTTAAAGAGGCTGTAGATTTAGATGCTAGTTGTGTGTTATTTAACGCCAATAAAGAATTAGTAGATGTTGTTTCTTTTAAACAATTAACTTCTAAAGACGGGGCTATTATTCATAGCGGTGATGATAGAGAAGGAGATGTTGATGGTGATGATGGTTTAGATAATGAAATTATTTCTGTAGATCTTACAAAAATAAATTCGTCTGTGGATAAGATTGTTTTTTTTCTTAATAGTTATAAGAAACAAGATTTTGCGACAGTACCATTTGCTTCAATTAGACTTTATGAAGGAACACCAGAAGTAGTATCTAATGTATTTGCAACTTATGATGTTTCTGCAGATCCAACTTTTAAAGGTTTTGTTTCTATGATAATGGGAACATTATATAAAACTAATGGAGAGTGGAAATTTGATGCAATAGGAGAACCTACACCTGCACTTGATCTACAAGAAACGATTAAAACTATAATGCTAAAACACATATAATTAGTATAAAATATATGATTTAGCTTTTAAACCAAATTCAATTTAAAGAAAAAAAACATGGCAATTAATTTAACGAAAGGTCAAAAAATTGACTTAAGAAAATCATCAGGTGAGCAACTTACAAACTTTTGTGTAGGAGTAAATTGGGGAGCAATTGAGACTATCAAAAAAGGTTTTTTCGGAAGCAAAAAAGTGATTGAGGATGTTGATTTGGATTTAAGTTGCATAATGACAGATTCAAATGGAGAATTATATGATTGGATTTATTCTCCTGAGTATAATGCCTTTTTACAACAGCAAAATTTTCCATTAGGGAAATTAAATTCTAAAGAAGGTGCATTAAAACATAGTGGAGATGATAGACAAGGAGATGTAGGTGGTGATGATGGTCTTGATAATGAAATTATAAGTGTAGATTTAAATAAAGTAGATCCTAATAAAGTAGATCCTAATGTTGATAAAATATTTTTCTTTTTAAATATTTACCTTAACAAAGGACAAAATTTTGATTTCTCAGATATTCCATTCGCAAAAATCAGAATGTATGAAGGCACACCATCTAAAGTAATCAATGTAAACTCTAGTTATGATATTGTTACGGATCAAACGTACAAAGGTAAGGGTGCATTAATTATGGGGAAACTTTACAAACGAAATGGTGATTGGAAGTTTGACGCAATAGGCGAGCCTACTGATGATAAAATGTTTTTACAAACAATTAGTAAAATTCTTGATACACACGCAAAATGAGAAGACTACCTGTATACATTTTATTAGATACCTCAGGCTCTATGATGGGAGAGCCTATTGAAGCTGTGAAAAATGGCGTTCAAGTAATGATAAGTTCTTTAAGGCAAAATCCCCAAGCAATAGAATCTGCATTTCTAAGTATTATAACTTTTGATAGTTCTGCTAGGCAAATAGTACCTCTAACAGATTTAGCCTCTTTTCAGATGCCAGACATTCAAGCAACAGGGACTACATCTTTAGGAGAAGCTCTTGAATTAGTTAGTACATGTATTGATAATGAAGTTGCATCAACAACATCAGAAAGTAAAGGAGACTGGAAGCCATTAGTTTTTATAATGACAGATGGGATACCTACAGATGATATGCAAAAGGGCCTTAGTGAACTTAAAAAAAGACGTACGGCTTATATTGTAGCATGTGCTGCAGGAAACGGTGCAGATTCAACCTTATTAAAGCAAATAACAGAAAATGTTGTTAGTTTAGATACGGCAGATAGCCAAAGTATATCTAAGTTTTTCGCATGGGTAACAGCTTCTATTGGTGTAACCTCTACGAAAGTAGAAGAATCTGGGAAAGATGCAACAGGTCTTAATGAGTTACCTCCACCACCTTCAGAATTGAATATCGTAGTATAATTATTAAAATAAAATATATGAAATCTTTAGAGCAATTAAAAAAAGAAATAGTAGCAGACGGAATTATTGATGCTAGTGAAGTAAAAGAAATAGAGCAAGTAATTTATGCAGACGGGACTATCGATAAAGAAGAGGCAGATTTTCTTTTTGATTTGAATGATGCAGTGTCTGGGAATGATAATCATTCATCATGGAAAGAGCTATTTGTAAAAGCTATTTCAAGTTTTGTTTTGGATGATGATGGTTCTAATGGAGAAATAGATGCTGAAGAAGCAAAATACTTAGTTAGTCAAATAGAGGGTGATGGTCAAATAGACGCTGTAGAGAAAGCATTGCTTGTTCATTTAAAAAGTACTTTAGGTAGTAGTTTACCTGAATCTTTAAATAATCTTATTAAATAAAATCAATGCGGAGACTACCAGTTTATTTTTTACTAGATACTTCTGGATCTATGGTTGGCGAACCAATTGAAGCACTTAATAATGCTTTAAGTGGAATGATTAATACATTGCGCTCAGATGCTCAGGCATCTGAGACGTTATGGATTAGTATTGTAACTTTTGACAGAGAAGTTAAAGAAATAATGCCACTTACAGATTTACAATCCTTTCAATTACCAGAAATTACCTGCCCACAAAGCGGACCAACATTTACAGGTAAGGCTCTTGATTATTTGCATGAAAAAGTGACAAAAGATTTAAGAAAAGGTACGCCAGAACAAAAAGGAGATTGGAAACCATTACTTTTTTTATTTACAGACGGAAAGCCTTCAGATGTACAACAATATAAAGAAGTCATTCCTAAAATAAAGGCCTTAAATTTTGGAGCTATAGTTGCTTGTGCTGCAGGTCATTTAGCAGATGATGATAAGCTTAAAGAGCTAACAGATACCGTTGTTCATTTACAAACTGTTGATAGTAATACCTTAAAACAGTTTTTTACATGGGTTTCGGATACCATTGAGCAAGGAAATAAAAGTATGGGAACTACAGATGCTGTATCCCTACCTCCACCCCCATCAGAAGATATTATCGTTATATGATAATTATAAAAGTATTAGCCTTACTGTTGCTTTTCAGTCTTTTTATTTATAGTAAGATTCGTACACATGAAAATATGTTGTTTCCCCAATATAAAAAATTATTTAAACATATAAAGGGAGTTTTAGAGCCAGTTTTAAAATTCATGAACACCTTTTTTAAACCCATGAAAATCGGAACTAACCTCTCGGTTGATTCGAGTCAATTTATTTTATTTATTCTACTACTGCTAATTATAAGTATTTAATATGAGAAGATTACCAATATATTTTTTAATAGACGTTTCTGAATCAATGGTTGGCGATCCAATTAGTCAAGTTCAAGACGGTATTGCTACAATAATTCAAGAATTAAAAACAGATCCTCAAGCATTAGAAACGGTGTGGATTTCAATTATAGTATTTGCAGGAGAGGCTAAGACATTAGTGCCATTACAAGATATTATTAGTTTCTACCCACCAAAATTTCCAATTGGTAGTGGTACTTCTCTGAGTAAAGGATTGGGGCACTTGATGTATGACTTAAGGAAAAATTTAGTAAAAACTACAGAGTATAAAAAGGGAGATTGGAAACCTATAGTATTTTTATTTACAGATGGTGTGCCTACCGATGATGCAACTTCAGCAATTAACGAATGGAATAATAGTTGGAGTAAAACAGCAAATTTAATAGCGATTTCTTTAGGTGATGGTGCTGATCTTTCTTTATTAGGGAAATTAACAGATAAGATTCTTAAATTAGAAAACACCACAACTTCTGGCTATAAAGAGTTTTTTAAATGGGTTACAGATTCTATAAAAACAAGTAGCGAAAGTGTAGAATCTAATAAAACTGGCTTTGAGTTAGCAGAGATAGATTCTGATAATTTATCAACAATAGATATCACAAAAAATGAAGTGGTACCAGAAAAACTAGATGATAACTTTGTTGTTCTTTCGGCAATGTGCCAAAACACAAAAAAAACTTATCTTATGAAATATAAGAAAAGTATAAATCAATCTAATTTTGGAGGTATAGATTTAGGTACAAAATCTTATCGATTAAATGGTGCTTTTCAGGTAGACAGTACCTATGAAGAATTATCAGATGGTAATTCTAGGCAATTAACGGTTAATACCGAAGAATTAATAGGAGCTCCAACGTGTCCATGTTGCGGAAACCAAATTGCCTTTGCTGTATGTCAATGCAACCAAATACATTGTATAGGAGAAGAAAAAGTGAGCACATGCCCAAACTGTGGTAACACAGGACAATATGGAGCAGGGTCTGGAGGTTTTGATGTGAATAGAACTCAGGGTTAAAATGAGCGATGTTACAAATTTCTATCTTGAAAAGCTTTTATCATCAAAAGGCAAAAATTGGGATGAAAAATCAATAGCAAAATTTACGAAAGAGGAATCTATTATTGATGCTATTTCACAAATATTAAAACTGCAAAAAAATATTATGGAAAAATGGGAGATAAGAACAAAAATTATTGACTTTGAGAATAAAGCTATAATTTTTCCTAATGCTACGCAGAATACTACCTATTTGTTTTCATTTAATTCAAATTTTTTTGAGAATAATGAAATCCAAGATTATCTTATAGACGGTCTTGAAGAACTAGGCTTATACTATAATGAAGAGACTTTGACAGTTGAAGGGGTTCCAAAAAATAATGGAAATTTTAAGATTGATCTTAAATTTAAAGTTATTGGAGAAAGTGATATTGACAAGTTGCACCTAAAGCAAATAAATTTAGTTGTTAATCCAGATCCAAATTATTATGGAAAGATATTCCATCAGATAAAGATGCTCTTTATTGGAAAGAAGAAAATAAATCTTCTGTTGGAATACTGGGGGAAAGAAAAATTGTAGTATCCTCAAAAAGAGGAAGGTCTCATAAAAATGTAGGGAGTTTTAGAGATGATGATTATGCATTTAAAAATTTTCAGGAATCAGGTTGGGGAGTTGTAGTCGTTAGTGACGGAGCAGGTAGTGCTCCACTTTCTAGAAAAGGATCTGAACTAGCATGTAATGAAGTTATTACATATTTTGAAGAAGTTATTTTACCTAATGATGAATTGAAAAGTATTGAAAATGCAATCAGTATATTTTCAGAAACAAAGGATGAGATTTTACTCGAAGAAGCCAAAAATGACGTAAAAAAAACTTTATATAAAGCATCACTACACGTTCATACGTGTATTAACAAATTTGCTGCAAAAACGCTTGAAGAACATCCTGAAGTTTTTGAACAGAAAAAAACAAATTATAATGCAGAATTTTTTCATTCTACATTAATTTTTACCGCTTTTAAGAAAACTGAAATTGGTTTTTTAATTTTGACTTTTGGTGTGGGAGATTGCCCTATTGGAATCGTAAACAAAGATAAAACAGAAGCAAAGCTGTTAAACTGGTTAGATGTAGGAGAATTCGGAGGAGGAACACGTTTTATAACGCAACCAGAGATTTTTCATTCAAAAGAAAGACCAATGGCTACTAGGTTTAATATTCACATTCAAGAAGATTTCTCATTCCTATTTTTAATGACAGATGGTATTTATGATCCTAAATTTGAAGTAGAAGCAAACTTAGAAAAAACAGAAAAGTGGCTTAATTTTATAAATGATTTAGAAGGAGATAACGAGGATGATGTTTTTCTTGATTTTAATTCAGATCCAGAAGTATTAGAAAAAAATCTTAATCTTTGGATGGACTTTTGGAGTAAAGGTAATCACGATGACAGAACACTTGCAATTATTTATTAAAGCTAAAATCTATGACGACTAAATCAGTAACATCCATTATAGATGCTAATAAAAAGTATCAATACGTAGATAATGGAGACCCCATGAGAGGGGGGATGAAAGATGTTTATTTTAGTCCAAATAAATTATATGTTGTAGCTATTTATAGAGATAAACAGGACTATAATTCTATAGAAAGACTAAAGAAAATTGTAACAACATATTTCGATAATTTTTTTAATCGAGAAGGTGGGGATTATTATAAAGAATTGTATTCATGGCCAACAGATGTTATTTCTGAAAATGGTAGAACAGGTATTATTGTACCCTGTTATTCTAAAAATTTTTTCTTTTCAAAAGGATATGAAAATATAGATTTATTAAAAGGAAAAGAGAAAGAAGGGAAATGGTTTGCGAGTGCAAAATTTAGATCTAAAACCTCTAAATTAAAAATAGATAAATCTGAATTGGGCAACTGGTTAAGTTATTT
This sequence comes from Cellulophaga algicola DSM 14237, assembly GCF_000186265.1. Classification (NCBI taxonomy): domain Bacteria; kingdom Pseudomonadati; phylum Bacteroidota; class Flavobacteriia; order Flavobacteriales; family Flavobacteriaceae; genus Paracellulophaga; species Paracellulophaga algicola. Next base: position 1,594,880 of record NC_014934.1, on the reverse strand, counting down.
TCAAGTGGGTGTAAATATAGCTAGAGGAGTTAAGAGACTTCACTCTGCTGGTTTAGCGCATTCAGATTTGTCCTATAAAAATGTTTTAATTGACCCTGTTACTAAAACAGCAGCGATAATTGATATTGATGGGTTAGTAGTTCCAGGATTATTTCCGCCAGATGTTATTGGTACCGCAGATTTTATAGCCCCAGAAGTCGTAGCCACAAAACATTTAAGTGTAAAAGATCCAAATAGGAATTTACCCAATAGATTAACAGATTTGCATGCTTTAGCAGTTCTTATTTATATGTACTTGTTTTACAGACACCCTTTAAGGGGAGGTAAATATTTTGGACCAATTGAGGCAGATGAAGAAGAAGACCTATTAATGGGTAGTAAGGCACTATTTATAGAACATCCTTCTGATGATAGCAACAGGAACTTAAAAAGAGAATATGGCGATAATGTCAAAAATTTTCTCCCTTGGACAGATTTAAATGCTACGCCTTATACAATTGCAGGTCCTTGCCTAAAGGCGTTATTTGAGCAAGCATTTATAAAAGGACTAACGGAACCTAGAGAAAGGCCTTTGGCAGAAAGTTGGGAACAAGCTTTAATTAAAACGGATGATTTAAAGCTTAAATGCAGCAATTCAAGTTGTGATCAGCAATGGTTTATTTTTGATAATTCTAAAGTTACAAAATGTCCTTTTTGTAATACAAAGTATGAAGCCTCTATACCTGTTTTAGATTTATTTTATCAATTTAAACCAGATGTGTGGAAGCCAGAAAATCAGCGTTTGGTAGTTTATAATAATACTACCTTACATCAATGGCATGTAAATAGAAATGTAATCCGTAACGAAAAGCTTACTGCTCAAAATAAAAAAAGATTGGGTTATTTTGCTTTCCATAACAATCAATGGATATTAATAAACGAAGCAATGCCTTCTCTTAAAGATTTAACGAATGATAAGGTTATTCCTACAGGTCAATTCGTAGCGCTAAAAGAAGGGAATAAACTTTTACTATCATCCGACGAAGGAAGTAGAGTAGCAACCATAACAATAACTAATTTATAACCAATTTACTATGATTTTAATTTCAATTTTATTAATCGCACTCTGTTGTGTAATAATATGGCGCGCTAGTGATGGTTTTGAAGCCGCCTCAGAATATCTAGGTAGAAACTTGAGCGAGGGTGTTCGAGGAGCTACTATAAATGCCATAGGTTCATCAATGCCTGAATTGTTTACAACATTATTTTTTCTATTTGTATTAAAGGATAAAGATGGTTTTGCTGGGGGTATTGGTACCACTGCTGGTAGTGCAATTTTTAACGGAATGATAATTCCTGCTGTTGTGATTTTAGTCGTTGTTTTAAAGGGTATTACTTCACATGTAGAAGTTTCTAAGAAAGTATTACTAAGAGATGGTATCTCATTATTGATATGTGAATTTATCTTGATCTTCGTTGTTGGAGGAGAGACCTTAAATTGGACACATGGTTTAGTTTTAATGGGGATGTATGCTATTTACTCCATTTACATGTTAACATCTATGAAAAATGTAGCTGTGGGTGCAGATGAGGAAGAGGAAGAAGAAGAGGATGAAGAAGAGGAAGAAAATAAAGAGTCTGGATTCTTAAAGAATTTCTTCACTTTAGATCTAGAACCTATCTTTATAAAAGGAGCTATAACAAGTAAAAGTGCTTGGTCTTTATTAGTATTTGCAATGTTAATTATTGGTTCAGCTTGTATGTTATTAGTAAAAGCATGTGAGTGGTTAGGAGATGAATTGAATATACCAATCTATTTCATAGCCGTAATTTTAGCAAGTGCAGCAACTAGTGTTCCAGATACAATTTTATCTATGAAGGATGCAAAAAAAGGTAATTATGATGATGCTGTATCCAATGCATTAGGAAGTAATATATTTGATGTTTGTTTTGCTTTAGGATTGCCTTTGTTTTTATTTACACTCATATATGGCCCTATTCAAATGAGTGCAGAAACAGTAGTAAATATATCTGAGTTGCGTATTTTATTATTTATTTTAACTTTTATTGCTTTTATAATTTATATAGCAAAAAGAAAAATGGGTGTTTTAAGTGCAGTACTTCTATTGAGTATTTACTTATTATTTACGTTATATATCTTAGGAAGATCCCTAGATTCTGATATAGCTACAGAAATTAGCCTGTGGTTACAATCTATTAATGAATTTGTTAATCAGTTTAGATTCTGGACTTAAAATACAGATGAAATAAATACAATCTTTAAACATTAGTATATTTATGTGATGTCTACATATGATAAAGAACAATTTAACGTTCTTTATCGTGCAGTAGCATATAATTTGATACATCAGTACATGAATAATAATACAGAAGAACATAAACGTCTCGAAGCAAACTATTCGGAAGAAAAAGATTGGATGCAATGGGGTTCTTATGTGAGTGAACGTCAATGGGGTACCGTTAGAGAAGACTATAGTACAAATGGAGATGCTTGGAACTATTTTCCTCATGAACACGCTAGAAGTAGAGTGTACAGGTGGGGAGAAGATGGTATTGCGGGTATTTCAGATCGCTATTGTAATATCTGTTTTGGGGTAAGCATGTGGAACGGGAAAGATGCTATTATAAAAGAGCGGCTATTTGGTTTAACAGGCCCACAAGGAAACCATGGGGAAGATGTAAAGGAACTGTATTATTACCTTGAAAATACACCTACGCATTCGTACATGAAGCAACTGTACAAATATCCTCAGAATGAATTTCCGTATGCAAAATTGGTGGAAGAAAATGCAAAAAGGAATAGAACCCAATTAGAGTATCAACTATTAGATACAGGTGTCTTTGATAACAATGAATATTTTGATGTTTTTACAGAGTATGCCAAGGCAGATAATGAAGATATATTAATAAAAATTACCGTAAATAATAAGAGTAAGAAAGCTGCTCCTTTACACTTGTTACCCACCTTATGGATTCGTAATTATTGGGATTTTAAGGAAATGCCTAAAAAACCAAAAATTGAAAAACAAACACAGAATGGTGCTCCTTTCGTAAAGGTAGAGCATTGTTATGTGGGTAATTATAATTTGTATTTTGAAGAAGCTGCAGAATTACTTTTTACAGAGAATGAAACCAACATGGAAAGCGTTTATTTAGCAAAAAACGACCATCCTTATAAAAAAGATTTATTCCATAAAGCAGTTACTTCAAATGATTATAAAGTAGCTACAAAGCGTACTGAAGGCACTAAGTTTTCACCCTTATATAAGCTAAATTTAAAAGGAGGAGAATCTAAAGTTATCAAACTTCGCTTTACAAAAGAGGCACTTGAAAACCCTTTTAATGCAGATTTTGATACTCTTTTTGATGCAAGAGTAGCAGAGTGCGAAGATTTTTACACCGCCACTATCGGTGAGGTAAAACATAAAGAAATTCAAAAGCAAGCCTTAGCGGGGATGTTGTGGTCTAAAAACTATTATAATTATGATGTAGAGCAATGGTTGTTGGGAGATTCTAAGGCCTCTGTTCCTGCAATAGAAAGATTGTCTGGTAGAAACAATTCTTGGAAAACATTACGTAACCATGATATTATGCTCATGCCAGATGCTTGGGAATACCCCTGGTATGCAGCTTGGGATTCTGCTTTTCATTGTGTAACCATGGCACTTGTAGATAGTAATTTTGCTAAAGAGCAGTTGCTGTTATTTACCAAAGAATGGTATATGGCTCCTAACGGTCAGATTCCTGCATATGAATGGAATTTTAGTGATGTTAATCCGCCGGTACAAGCATGGGCAACTTTAAATGTATATAAAACGGATAAAGAGAAAACAGGCAAAGGCGATCTACGTTTTTTAAAGAAAATGTTTAATAAACTGGCTTTGAATTTTACCTGGTGGGTAAACCAGATAGATGGCAGTCAGAATAACGTTTTTGAAGGCGGGTTCTTAGGGCTCGATAATATTGGGGTTTTTGATCGTAGTCATGGTGTGCCTGGTGGTGGTACATTAGAACAAGTAGATGGTACCTCATGGATGGCACTCTACTGTTTAAATATGTTAGAGATAAGTTTAGAGTTGGCATTACATGACGATTCTTATGATGATATGGCGATTAAATATTTTGGTCATTTTGTTTTTATCGCAGAAGCATTAAATAAATTGAGCCTTGAAAAAGAAGGTATTTGGGATGAAGAAGAAGGCTTTTTCTATGATAAGTTAATTTTCCCTAATGGTAAATCTGCTTCTATAAAAATACGTTCTATTGCAGGGATGTTATCTATTGCAGCAGTGCTTTGCATCCGAAAAGAAACCTTAGAAAAACTTCCTAAATTTAATCATGCGGTGCAGTGGTTTAAAAATCACCGGATGAAAACGCTAAAGTATCCTGTGGTTCAAGAATATGCAGATGGTGATGATTTGTTACTTTCATTAGTGCCAAAAGATCGTCTAAAACGCTTGGTAAACGTATTGTTAGATGAGAAAGAATTTTTGAGTCCTCACGGGATTAGATCCTTATCTAAAATACACGAAACTCCTTATAATGTAGATATTAACGGTGTTAATTACAGCATTAACTACGAGCCAAATGAGTCTACCACATCGCTATTTGGTGGTAATTCTAACTGGAGAGGTCCTGTTTGGTTTCCAATGAATTATTTATTTATTCAAGCATTAAAAGAGTATCACAATTATGGAGGGGAATGCTTAAAATTTGAATACCCTGCTGGGAGTAAAAACCAGATGACTTTAAAGGAGATAAGTATTGAAATAAGTAAAAGATTAATTTCAATTTTTGAGAAAGATAAAGATGATAACCGTATTGTTCATGCACTGCATAAAGAGTTTTATGCCAGAGAAGACTTTAAAGATTTAATTCTTTTTTATGAATATTTTGATGGTGATAATGGTAGAGGCGTAGGTGCATCGCATCAAACGGGCTGGACCTCTTTAGTGGCTAATTTAATAGATGAAATAAATCAGAAATAATAACATCAATGCCATATTCAATTGCTTGGTTACTCCCTATGCTTTTTTTTGGGTATATGATTTGGAGGATTTGGATAAAGAAAAAGAATTTTAAACTCAAAATTTTTCCTGATGTATGGAAAAAAATATTGAATGAAAAAGTTCAATTTTATAGCGAATTAGACCCCGCTAACAAGTTAAAATTTGAAGCCGATGTACTTTATTTTTTAAATACGGTGACTATAACAGGGGTGAAAATTAAAATTGAAGAAAGTGATCGTTTGTTGGTTGCTTCTAGTGCTGTTATTCCGCTTTTTGGTTTTCCAGAATTGCGGTATAGGAATATTAATGAAGTGCTATTATATAAAGACTCTTTTAATGAAGACCACCAAACTGAGGGAGAGAAACGCAACATTTTAGGCAAAGTTGGTTCTGGTGATATGAACCGGTTAATGATTCTTTCTTTGCCGGCATTGCGTGCAGGTTTTGCTATTAAGGACAGTAAAAATAATGTGGGAATCCATGAGTTTGTTCACCTGATTGATAAGGCAGATGGTGCCGTAGACGGTATTCCAGAAAGCATTATGAGCCAACAGTATGTGCTCCCATGGTTGAATCTAATGCATCAAGAAATTGAAAAAATTAAAGAAAATGACTCTGATATAAACCCTTATGGTGCTACCAGTCAGATAGAATTTTTGAGTGTAGTAAGTGAGTACTTCTTTAATCAACCTGAAAAATTCAAAGAAAAGCATCCTGAATTATATGGCTTGTTAGCCAAAATATTTGCACAAGATAGTGCGTAGTCTTATTTTTTAGAAATAGGAGTGGCAATGGTTTCTATAGTTTGAATTTTTGCCCCGTTCAAAATGTTTTCGTACAAAAATTTAGTGATAATATCTTCGTAATTGTAACCCCATTGTGCCCAATTATGGCCGCCATCTAAATCTACATGGAGTGAAAAGGATTGGTTGAGATCTTTTAGCTTTTGAGTAATGATTTTAGGGCCATCAAGCAATACATAACCATCAGAACGTACTTCACAGTCATGATGGGCAGCTAGAGCATAAGGGACTCTGGTGTCTAATTTGCCATGAAAAAATAACATAGGAACTGCATTTTCTTTGGTCAAATAGTCATTGTTTAAAGTGGCACCAGCAAAACTCACAATACCTTTAATCTTTGCATCGCTATAATAAATAGTTTTAAATAAATAATGATTTCTCATAATAACAGCATTTAAAACCATTTCTGCACCTGCACTACTCCCAATAAGAATTACATTATTTGGGTCTATATTAAAGCTTTTAGAATAATTGGTTAAATACCAGATAGATTTATTTAGGTCTGCAACAGTTTCTAAATAGGTTTTCATTTTTAGAGAAGTGCGGCAATCACATCCAAAAGATTTTTTTCTTAAAGATAGGCGGTAGTCAATAGATGCCACAGCATATCCTTTTTTTGCTAGGGCCTTACTCAAACCTTTTTCATCACCACCATTTCTTTGGCCTGCAACAAACCCACCACCATGTACTAGAATAACAAGCGGTTTTAATTGCTCACGGTCTTTTTTAACATCATAAAAATCTAACTTTAATGTATCTGCATACACAAGCGTTCGTGATCTAACGTCAGAAAATATATCGTCTTTATACCTTGTCTGGCTAAAACTGAGACTAAAGCCAAATAGAAAAATAAGTAAAGCAGTAAAGTATGTCTTCATTTTTATAAAAGAGGCAAAGATAAATACTATTACAGGAAGCTTGACAATAAGATTAAAAGAAAAGGTTATTTTTAAGAACGATAAACGCATGATTATGAAAACCTTTGTTAGTAATATCTCTCAAAAAGAATTCCCGATTAACGAAAAATTTGTTGGCGGAACAATTAGGAAATCAATTTTTGATATTATTATAAAGGATTATCCTTCATTTACAAAGGAAAGTTTTTTAGCATTATCTGAACTTAATATTTATAGACAAAAGTATTTATCAAATTATTTAATCAAAGAGGTAGGGGAGCTCTCTAGTTTAGAAAATGATGTTTTGGAAACTATTGCTAATAATGAGATGATTACTACCAAAAGTACTGCTGAGGATAGTGCAGATTATTCAGTAGGTCAGCGTTTGGCAGACCGTGTTGCGGCATTTGGTGGTAGTTGGAAATTCATAATTATTTTTGGTTTATTTATTGCAATATGGATTACGTCTAATATTGTTTTTCTTCTTAATAAGGGTTTTGATCCTTATCCTTTTATTTTACTAAATTTAATACTTTCATGTCTAGCTGCATTGCAAGCGCCGGTAATTATGATGAGCCAAAATAGGCAAGAAGAAAAAGACCGCGAAAGGAGCCAACAAGATTATATGATTAATTTAAAAGCAGAGTTAGAGATTAGGACATTGCATGAGAAAATAGATCATTTAATTATACACCAACAGCAAGAACTTTTAACTATTCAGCAAGTGCAAGTAGAAATGTTGGAAGACATCATGAAACAGTTAAATTTAAAGTCAAAATGAAAGAAACTACGATAGGAATAGCGCTTTCTGGAGGCGGTGCAAGAGCAGCGGCTCATATTGGTGTGTTGCAGGCATTGAATGAAAACGGAATTTTCCCAACACACATTTCGGGTGCGAGTGGTGGATCTGTTATTGGTGCATTGTATTGTTCGGGTTATGCTCCATTAGAAATTTTAGATTTAACCAAAACAGCTTCTTTTCTGCACATTTTTAAATTAGGATTAGGGTTTAAGTCTATTCGAGATATGTCTCGCTTAAAAGAATTTCTTTATTATCATATAAAGCATGATTTTAATGAATTACCCATACCGCTGTTTTTATCGGCTACTAATTTAGATTCTGGATTAAATGAAATTATGTGTGGAGGAAAATTAATACCTGCAATCATGGCTTCTTGTGCTATCCCATTAGTCTTTAAACCAGTTGTTTTTAATGGCAATACATATGTTGATGGTGGTGTTTTGAATAACCTGCCGGTAGATGTTCTTAGAGAAAAGAGTGCATTTGTTCTTGGTTCTAACGTTAGTGGCTTAGAAAAAGGAAAGAAGATAAATAGCCGATTAGAAATTGCACACCGTTGTCTTCAATTAGCTATCAGTACAAATGTAGCCCCTAGACTTAAAATGTGTGACCATGCCATAGAGATAGAAGATGCCTTCCATTTTGGTGTTTTTGATATTCAGAAAACCCAAGAGCTTTTTGATATTGGGTATACCGCTACTGTAAATGAAATGGAGGCTATTAAATTAAAATTAGCGGCAAAGTGTTAATTTTAAATTTTTAGATATTTATTTTTTAATCAATATTGAACTTCTATGATTTTTTCAGTTAATTGATATCCTCCAAAAACACCAACTCCATTTTTACCATCTATATTATCTGGAGCAATACTGTATTCAATAAAAGGATTACCGTCCGAGTCGTCATTTAAATAGGAAGCTCTTAAGTTTTGATAAATTACTTCTTCAACATTTGCTACCTGTAAGGTTAGTTTAACAGAAGTTCCTTCTTCTAAAGACCCTGTATACGCAGACGTCTTATCATTTAAAGTGGCGCCATCTCCGATAGCATCAGTAAGAAAGCCGCCAGTTTCAAATTGTAGTGAGCCTTGATACGTTTCTTCTTCAAATGTCTCTTCGTATTTGGCACCAACAATATAAAAATTAGTAGTACCCACTATATCTTTAAAGCTTATATCTATATCGGTGTAGACGCCGTATTCATCACGATCTACAACCAGGTTTTCTAGAATAGTAGCTACTTTTTTAGGAATTTTACAACTTGAGGTATAGGTTTCTCCTTGTGTAATTACTTCCAAAAAATATTGACTTCCCTCTGTTATTTTAAGATTTTCTGCATTGGTAGAATACGTAGAATTTTCATTAGAATATAGAAGCTGTACAGCGTTTCCTTCAACATCAGCTATGCTTACTATAGCGTCTTCAATAATAAAAGAGCTGTAGTTTTCCGTGTCATCATAGCTTAATGGTGTGCCTATAGCCGGTAGTGCTTTAGAAACGCTTACGGTTAAAAGAGTATCTGTAGGAGATATATAACTTAAAATATACACTTTTTCTTCTGCATCTAATAACTTATCAGCATCTACAACTTTTTGACATCCCGAGAATACGATTAAAATAAGAAACAGTATGGTGGTTAATGTTTTCATGAACTTAGAATTTTAGGTTGTAATTTATAGAAGGTATGAGCATAAGTACAGAGGTTCTAGTTAACTCTTTTTCTAATGTGGCATTCTTGTCATTGTAATCGTAATATTTATCATCGAGAGTGTAGATAAACGGATTTTGTCTAGAGTAGGCATTGTATAATGAGATTCCCCAAGTACGCACTTTGTTGTTCTTTTTCTTTTTATGAAATTGAATTCCTAAATCTAATCTGTGGGTAGTTTCTCCTCTAAAATTATTTCTTCCTGAACTAAATTCTTCATTTCCATTATAGTAGTTGTAATTCGTATTGATGGGGAAATTCCCTAGATTGTTCAAACGTTGTAAATTAGGAAGTGTATAGTTATTACCTGTAGATAATACCCAAGTTCCAGATAATGTTATTTTTTCGCTAGGCTTATAAATACCTACTAATGATATATCATGTCTGCGATCATAGCGATCAAAGAATTTCTTTCCTAAGTTTAGTTCATCAAATTGTCTTTCAGACCAGGAAAGTGTATAGCCCAACCAACCCGTTAAAGGTCCTGATTGTTTTCTAAAAAGAAGTTCTGTACCATAGGCCCACCCTTGACCTGTGGTTATATTTTCTTCCCAATTTATATTTTTCCCACTTTCTAAATTGTCGAGGGCTAAAAATGAAGCCCCTTCTTTATAAGAAATTACATTATCTAATTTTTTATAGTAGGCTTCAGCAGAGAATGAATACTCTTTTTCTTGAAAATCTTTTGCTATTCCAATAGCATATTGTTCTGAGCTTTGAGGCTTCACATTATCGGTAGAAGAAACCCATAAATCTGTTGGTAAACCGATGCCGGAACTTGATAACAAATGAATATATTGATTCATTTTAGAATAAGATGCTTTGAAGGCTAAATCTGGTCTTAAATTATACGACAAGGCAATGCGAGGTTCAAAATTTAAATAATTCTCTGCTTTATAGTTAAAGTAACTGGCCCTGAAACCAGGAGAAAAATTAAGCTTATCGGTAACCTTCCAATCATCTTCTAGATATACTGCACCTTCAAAAGAATTGAGCTCTTGTGTTTTGTTAATAGAACCACTGTAGGGATCTTTAATTACAACTCTTTGAGGAGTAAAATTATGTCTTGTTGCAATAGCTCCAAATTTTACACTGTGTTTGTTATTTGGGTAGTAATCAAAATCTGTTTTTATAGAATAATCATCAATACCAGAGCTTGTATTAAATAAGTAGTTGTCATCATACTCATCAATTTTTAAATCTTTATTGTCAATATTAATTTTGAATTCGTAGTTACTAAAAATAAGGGAAGTATTCGCAAATAGTTTATTGCTAAATTGATGATTCCAGCGTAATGTTGAGGTAATATTCCCCCAAGCAAGGTTTGTTTTTTCTTTAGCTGTTGCATCAAGATATCTGCTGTAAAATTTATCTTTTCCGTAGTAATTACTCCAATACAGTTTATCTTTTGAACTAAAGATATGATGTATTTTAAAGTTTAAATCTGTAAAAAAATAACCGCCATTTTCATCTTTATCAAGAAAAGGTTGTACAATTAAATCTGCATAAGTACGTCTTCCGCTCATGATAAAGGATGTCTTCCCTTTATTAATTGGCCCTTCAAGTACCACGGATGATGAAACTAATCCAATATTTATATTTCCAGAGAGTTTTTCTTTATTGCCATCTTTCATGCCTATATTGATGACAGAAGATAATCTGCCGCCATAACGGGCAGGAAAACCACCCTTAAAAGCTTCAACAGACTTTACAGCATCTCCGTTAAAAACGGAAAAGAAACCAAACAAGTGATTAGAATTATACACAACAGCATCATCAAGAATTATTAAGTTTTGATCTGGTGTACCTCCGCGTACATGAAATCCGGAACTACCTTCTGACCCTCCTTGAATACCGGGTAAGAGTTGTAAGGTCTTTAAAACGTCTTTTTCACCGAGTAATGCTGGAAGATCTTGCACATCCATAGGGTTAAGACGAACAGCGCTCATTTGAGTTACTTTACTTTCTTTAACATTCTGGTCTGCTATAACCACAACTTCAGATAAGGCTTCAGACGATGCTATTAAATTTACGAATACTTCTAAGTCAGCATTCAGATCAATTTCTTTAACCTGTGAGGTAAAGCCTATGTAAGAGAAGACTACACTATGTTTTCCTTTAGGGACCGTAAATGAAAAGAAACCATATTCATTTGTGATGGTACCCACTTTTAATTCTGGAATATAAACAGAGACTCCAAATAAATTTTCACCACTGCCCTGTTCTTTTATATAACCACTTACCGTATATTTTTCTGCCTGATTAGCAGTAGATTTTTTGTGATTGAAATTTCGTTTTTCTTTAGCGGTTACGCTGTTCGAAATAATTAGAATAACGAATACGGAGTAGAGTAGTTTTGTTTTCAAGTAGCGCTAGTTGTATCCAATTACTTGGATGTGGTTAGTTTTACAAAACTTATCGTTTTTAATAAACGCTAAGAGCTATGCGTCAGCAATTAAGGTTTATTTTCTAAGTTTTCTTGTTAAACAGAACACAAATACTCTTTTTTAGGCCATAATTTAACTTTGATTTAATGTTTAGCCTGTTTTTTGTAGAAATAAATTTATTTACTATTATGATTAGCCTGTCATGGCTGATGGCTCAAAATAATAACTACTGGCTTTTAAAGCTTAGGATTTGGGTAGTGGTTAGCTTGATCTTCCAAGGATTGATCCATGCAAATAAAGTCTTTTTCAATAAGGATACTGATAGCATCGCCTGCTGAGGTGGTGTGTACATTTTCAAAACCTACAGTATCATTGGTAGCCCAATCTGTAGTGTCTACTTTAGGAAAATATAAGGTGATGATATTATTGGTGTAATCTGCCTCTAGTTGTGAGATTCCTTCTTTAGCTACTAATTCATACGAAAATGGAGTGGATGCAAACGCTATTTTCTCACTTAAAAAACCTGTAGAACAAAAGGTTTCTACATCACTCTTTGTAAGTCTATATCTTATGGTATTTCCTTTAATTCTAATTTTCATTTGTGGTAATTTATGAGACTAAATGTACGTCTTTTTCTGGTGCAATAGTTTTGTAATTAAGAGTAACTCGCGTACCTTCTCCTGGAATTGAATTAATAAATAAACGGCCATTGATATAGCTAATCCGCTCTCTCATGTAAAAAAGCCCCATACCCCCCTCACTGTTGTTTTTAGGCATTTTATCCAGGATGGTTTCATCAAAGCCTTTACCGTCATCATCTATAACAATACTCAGAATATTGTCTGTGTATTTTATACTTAATAAGATGTAATTGGCTTCGGCATATTTTATGGCATTATTTACAGCCTCCTGCGCTACGCGATAGATGTTGGTTTCTGCAAGCGAATCAAAACGTATAAATTTTTCTGTTTGATTATCAAATAGAATGTTTTTACCCGTTAATTTAGCTAATTCAGAAGTCATTTTATGTAAAGCAGGAATGATACCATGATCTTTTAATTCGGGTGGGGTCAAATTAAAAGTGGCTGTTCTAACCCCTTTTATTAAATCTGAACATAGAGTTTTTAAATAGGCGATTTTTTCTGCTGTCTTATCTTTATTATCTAGGTTAATAGATTCTATATTGAATTTTAGCGCAGTTAACATCTGGCCAATTCCATCGTGGATGTCTTTAGCAATTCGTTTCCGTTCTTCTTCTTGCCCTTCAACAATCTGACTCGCTTGTACCTTTTTTTGAAGTATTTTATCTTCAAAATTTTGTTTGATAAGCTGCTCAACTTTTTCTTGGTTTTGCTTGCGCTCCGTAATGTCAGAACAAAGAATAAGGACGTTTTGTTTTTTACTAGATTGATGTAGTGGTATGATAGACATGTCTAACCAGATACTTTCTCCCTTTCTGGTTTCTACATTAATTTCTTCAGATCTAATGGTCTTTCGGTTACTTTTTAGAACTTCTTTTAAGTATTGCTGTTGGCCTTCATTCGTGGTAAGAAGTTCAGATAATGGCTTAGATAAATCCTCATCACTACACCCTAGAAGTTCTTGGAATTTTTTACTGATAAATACCACGCTTCCATCATTTTTTGCGCTTGCAAATAAGGCGGCATTGTCTATAACAAAATTAAGTTCTTGTAATTCTTTAAGTGATTTTTCATTCTCCTGATACAGTTGCTGAATTTTATCGGTAGTAGCATCAGATTCCAACTGGTTTTTCATCAACCTAGAAATCGTATTTTTTATTTGAAGTGATAGTGGTTTAAAAATAAAGAGGATTTCTAGAAATAATATAAGTAACGAAAAGATAAGCAGAAGGTATTCTTTGAATTTTAAATTTTCTAGTTGTGTTTTACTTCTATTATCATATTCATTAACAATAACATCCATCAACCTTAAAAAAGTACGTTCGTTATCAAGAAGTGTTTGAATGTTTTTTTGCGTAGTTGCAGAAGGGCTTAGCGCTAGTTTTTCTTCCGCTGCGATAACTTGTTGTGCAGCCGTAATCATACCACTATGATGCGGCGTTATTTTTTTAAATAAGGCTAGAATATCTTGGTGAGTTTCTTTTTGGATTCCCATAGAATCATTCCCAAACTGTAAGGCTTCATGAGATATTTGCCAAGTAGCAATTGTCTTTTTTAATTCTGTTAAAATTTTTCTTTTATCAGAGCCTGGTTGGTTTAACAACAATGCTTCTTTCACTAGTTTTTGACTATAAGCACGCTGCCTACCCGCCACATTTATCACTCTAGAATCATCTAGTTGTGCATTTAAATGGACTTGTATTAAAATTTGAGCTACAATAATTGTCAGGGCAATTGCGGCTAGCGCAAGCAAATACCATTTCCGAATTCTCAAAAAGGTAGAAGCGTCTAGCGGTTGCTCAAATTTTGTTTTACTCATGTTTTTGCTACTTGTTTAAGTGCAATATAGAAAGGTCTAGCCTTGTAGGGCTTTGCCCACTAAGGTTAAAGAGTTTGCAGATAAGGGAAGTTTTAATGCCGCCTCTTGACCTTCTTTAGACATTTTACGCCATGTTTTTTGTAAAATATCAATCAGCTTTTCTTCTGAATATTTCTGGGCAAATGGTTCAAAGTAATATTCAAGAAATACCAAACAGATCACATCTTCTAAGATTTGGGTTTCTTCATTCTTTTTAAGTTGCTTTTTTTCTAATAGAAAAGCAACATTGTCAATGGTTTCTTGATCATAACCAATGCTTTCTAATAGTTCGCCAGCTTTCTTAGCATGAAACTTCTTTAGATCTTGGCGCCATGTGAGGTAGCCAGTTCTGTTCATTTCATAAGAATCACGGGCAATCTCCCATCTACAAATATGCTGGCATCTGGCAGTAAGTTGTAATACTTCTGATGCATTAGGAGCAAAAGAAGTTAACTTTTCAGTCATCCGGATCGCATAAAGCACTTCTTTAGCATATTCTTTTCCTTCAAAAATTTCTTTATTAGGATCTTGCTCGTTCGCTTTGTCAAAAAGTATAAAAGCTTTTTCTAATTTATCCGATGATGCCATAGTGTTCTTAGGTTTGCTCCAAAGCTATTCAGAAAAACCAATATACACAAAACCATCTTCTATTTTTACAGGATAAGTTGAAATGGCAGATAATGTACCGTTTAAATTTTCTCCAGTTTCTAACGAGAAGGTGTTTTTATGCAATGGACAAGCTACTTTTGGTGTGCCCATATCTTCGCCAATCATACCGCGAGATAATACCATTTCCATTTTATGAGGGCATAAGTTTTGGCACGCGTACCATTTGCCTTCTCGCGTAAAATTAAAAACAGCTATTTGTTTGTCATTGTACTTTACACAAGCACCTCCATTTTTGGGAAATTTTGTAACTGCAGCAGCTCTAAACCATACCGTTACATTTTCAAGTGAGGTTGTATTGTATTCTTTTAAAATGGAATCTATCATTTTTTAATATTTTTAGGGTTAAACATTAGGTAACTCTTTTTGGTTACGCCCAAGGAGCTGGCATTTTCTGTTCCCTTAAGGATACAAATTCAATATTCTCATCTGCTTCCGTAGAATTCACGAAGTGCGTGTATTTAGCTCTGATTTCTGGGTTTTCAACAGCCTCTTTCCACTCACATTTGTAGGTGTCTACCAAATGTTGCATTTCTATATCTAGTTGATCAACGATACCTAGACAATCATTAATTACTACATCTTTTACATAGTCAATACCACCTTCTAGTTTGTCTAACCACGCTGCAGTACGCATTAGTGGTTGTGCCGTTTGTATGTAATACATTAAAAAACGATCTACATATTTTATGGCGGTCTCTTTGTCTACTTTTTCAGCCAATAACAGTGCGTGTTTAGGAGTTGCACCGCCATTTCCGCCGATATAAATATTCCAACCACCTTCTACGGCGATAAAGCCAAAATCTTTGCCACGGGCTTCCGCACATTCGCGGATACATCCAGAAACACCACCTTTAAATTTATGTGGAGAGCGGATCCCTTTATACCTGTTTTCTATTTCTATAGCAAAGCTGATGCTTTCATCCATACCATACCTACACCATGTAGAACCTACGCAACTTTTTACCGTACGTAATGATTTTCCATAGGCTTGTCCAGTCTCAAAACCTTCGGCGATTAATTCTTCCCATATTAATGGTAATTCATGCAGTTTGGCGCCGAACATATCTATTCGTTGCCCGCCCGTAATTTTGGTATATAAATCATATTTCTGAGCAATTCTGCCCATAGCAATCATTTGTATAGGAGAAATTTCTCCACCAGCAACACGCGGTACTACAGAATAGGTTCCATTACGCTGTATGTTAGCCAAATACCTATCGTTAGTATCTTGTATCGTATCTTGTGCATTAGCTGTTTCGTTAAAAATACTTGCAAACAGGGAGGCTGCTAAAGGTTTGCAAACTTCACATCCATTTCCTTTTCCGTGAGTATCTAGTAATTCATCGTAATCTTGAATCTTCTTCATTTTTACGATATCATATAATTCTTGTCGCGAATAATCAAAGTGTTCACAAATACGTTCTTTAACTACTTTACCTAAAGATTTCAAGGTTTCGTTTACTAAGTCGGTCACCATAGGTTTACAGCCTCCGCAACCTGTAGTTGCTTTGGTGGCCTTAGCAACCTCCTTAACGGTTTCATTCCCATCATCTTTTACGGAACAACAAACTTGTCCTTTAGTCACCGCTTCACAAGAACATACTACGGCAGTATCTGGTAAATCCATAACGCTACCAAAGGATGCGGCGCCATCGCCTGCAGGAAGTATTAATTTTGATGGATCTGAAGGAATAGGCATGTCATTCAAATATATTTGATGTAACATACTATAATCCGTAGCATCACCTACTAATATTCCTCCTAAGAGTTTTTTACCATCAAGACTTACATTGATTCTCTTATATAGGTATTGCGTTTTGTTTTCAAATATTACGGAATGTCCTTTTGCAGCGGGCATAAAAGGCTCGCCAAAACTAGCAACATCAACCCCAATTAATTTTAGTTTGGTAGACATATCAATTTCAGCCGCCATTAGATTATCTGTTTTGCCTATAATCTGATCAACCGCTACAGCAGCCATTTCATAACCTGGAGCTACTAAACCATAAATCATTTGATTGTATAGTGCAATTTCACCGATAGCATATATATTTTCGTCCGAGGTTTGCATTTTATTATTAACGGTAATACCGCCACGCACTCCCATTTTTAGTCCGCTAGACTTCCCTAATTCGTCTCGAGGACGTATACCTGCAGAAATAACAAGCATTTCTACGTCTAAAACATCATCTTCACCAAATTCCATTCCTGTAATGGCTTCATCTCCTAGTATTTGATTGGTTGCTTTACTTAAATGAATATGTAAACCTATAGACTCTAGCTTTAGTTGTAGTACTTGACTACTTCTAGAATCTAATTGTCTCGGCATTAGTTTAGGAGCAAATTCAACGATATGTGGTTCTAAACCCATATCCATTACTGCCTTTCCTGCTTCTAAACCTAGAAGTCCGCCCCCTAAAACAGCAGCTTTAGCGTTAGGATTTTTAGCTTTTAATTTAGCAGCATACGATAACATACCTTCTAGATCTTCTATAGTTCGATATACAAAAACACCTTCTTTTTCTACGCCTTTAATGGGCGGTACAAAAGCAGATGAACCTGTAGCTAATACAAGATAGTCATAGGTAAATTCCCTGTTTTTTGCAGTAGTAATGGTTTTATCTGTTCTATTAATGTCAGAAACCCGTTCGTTTACCATGAGTGCTATGCCATTTTCTGCATACCATGCTGCAGGAGCCATTTCTAAAGCTTTCGCATCTTGGTTTTCAAAAAATTCACTTAAATGAACACGGTCATAGGCGGGTCTTGGTTCATCACCAAAAACAATAAGCTTATAATCTTTACTTGTTTCTTTGGCTACAAATTTTTCACAAAATTTATAACCTACCATTCCATTTCCTACTACGATTACGGTTTTCATACGTACGTCTTTATCATGTTATGAAGCAAAAGTACGTATAATTACGTATATTTTAAGTAATTTTATAAAAATAAATACGTAGGTTTGTTGTCATATTAATAATTCTTCACCTTTAAAATTAGAAATTATGATGTCTAGCAATAATCCAAGAGTTAGTTTAGTAGGTGCAGGTCCTGGTAGTAGTGACCTTATCACACGAAGAGGTTTTAAGGTTTTGCAGGAGGCATCAGTAATTCTATATGATGCTTTAATAAGTCAAGAATTACTTGATGAAATTGATGAGCATATTCCAAAAATATACGTAGGTAAACGTTGTGGGAAGCATTCTTTTACGCAAGAGGACATTAATAGGTTAATTGTAGAAAACGCCTATACCTACGGGCATGTGGTTCGTTTAAAAGGAGGAGATCCTTTTGTGTTTGGTAGAGCAAGTGAAGAAATAGAGTATGTAGCATCTTTTGGAATACCAGTAACCGTTATTCCAGGTATCAGTAGTGCTATTTCGGTCCCCGCTAGTCAAGGTATTCCTGTAACTCGAAGGGGAATTAGCAGTAGTTTTTGGGTAATGACAGCAACTAAAAAAGAGGGTTCTTTTTCTCAGGATCTTAAATTGGCAGCACAATCATCTGCAACCCTTGTTATATTAATGGGAGTACGTAAGTTTAATGAAATCGCTGCGGAAATAGCAAAATATAGAAAAGGCATCACTCCTTTTGCAATTATACAGAATGGCACCTTAGATAAAGAGGTTTGTATTACAGGTACCTTATGTACTAGAGAGGAGCGGTTGCATCAGATAAATACTTCATTACCAGGTATTATTGTTGTTGGCGATGTTGTGGCAGAACATCCTTCATTTTTTGAAGAAGAACTTCAGCGCGTTTTACACTCTAGTTTATAGTTCACTTAGTTTAATAGCCGATATAATCAGTATTTTGGTTCTGCCTTGATCCATTTGCTGATTATTATATCGGTGAATCACTTCATTTTTAGTGACTTAGTTAAATTCATAAGGGCTAATAAATATGAATTTTTCAATGCATACTTCTCTTTTTTTTCTTTTTACTAGAATTTCTGCATAAATTCTACCAGTTTGATAAAAATACGTACTTGTATACTTATAATGATCATATAGATACGTATAAATACGTATTTATACTTATTTTTGAATCGTAAGCAGATCAGTGTTTAACCTTCTAAAATAGAAAATATGATAAATAAGACATCAAACAAGGCCACGAAATTAAACTTACGTGATTTTAAGAGTATTCAAATGAAAACTTTTTGGATTACATCATTAGCATTCTTTCTTTGCTTTTTCGCTTGGTTTGGAATAGTACCTTTTATGCCAGACGTAGTTAAGGATTTAGGATTGACGCCTTCTCAAAAATGGAATTCAATTATATTAGCAGTCTCAGGTACAGTATTTGCTCGTTTGGCTATTGGGAAATTATGTGATAAATACGGCCCAAGGTTATGTTATACTTATTTATTAGTATTGGGAGCAATTCCGGTAATGTTGCTTGGTTTTGTGCAAACACCTATGCAATTTTTAATATGTAGGTTCTTTATAGGCTTCATTGGAGCATCTTTTGTCATTACACAATTTCATACTTCTATAATGTTTGCTGCAAATATTGTAGGTACAGCAAATGCAACATCTGCTGGATGGGGAAATTTAGGAGGTGGAGCGAACCGTTTAGGTATGCCCTTAATAGCTGCAGCTGTTGTAGCTTTTGGTGTGGCAGATGAAATAGCTTGGCGTTACTCTATGGTTATTGCAGGAGTTTTATGTCTTTTAATGGGCTTAGTATATTACTTTTTTACAAAAGATACTCCAGAAGGAAATTTTGCTGAATTAAAAGAAAAAGGCGAAATGCCAGTCTTTAAAAAAGACGAAGCATCATTTGGTAGCGTATTAAAAGATTACAGAGTTTGGATATTATTTTTAGTCTATGCCGCTTGTTTCGGAATTGAATTAACGGTGTATGGAACTATGGATGATTATCTTCAAAATAGATTTGGACTAGATAGAACCTTTGCGGGAAACCTAGTCTTATCTTTTGCTTTAATGAATATTTTTGCTCGTACGCTTGGAGGTTATTTCGGAGATAAGTTTGGGAATAGTAAAGGCTTACGTGGTCGTGTAATTTTCTTAGCAGTTATTTTAGCTGCGGAAGGTATTATGCTTTCTTTCTTTTCTATGACGACGAGTTTAGTAGTAGGTATGATTTTTTTAATAGCCTTTAGTTTAACAGTACAAATGGCAGAAGGAGCTACGTTTTCAGTGGTTCCATTTATAAATAAAAAAGCAATTGGTTCTATTTCGGGTATCGTAGGTGCAGGTGGTAATGTTGGCGCTTTTTTGGCAGCAATATTACTAAAGTCTAAATCTGCTGTTGCAGAGAGTGCTGCTATTACTTCCAGCAAAGGTCTAGGACAAGAGGCTATAGAAGCAGCGCAAACCGTAGCATCTGCTTCTGCAGTTTCGGGAGGTTATTTTGTAATCGGAGCTTGTATTTTAGTCGCTGCTCTATTATCACTCACTATAAAATTTGCAACTTCAGAGGAAACTGTACGAGGAGAGTCAGGCAAACTTCAAATGGCCGATAAATAAAGGAAGTAACACTATTTAGAATTAAATAAATCAATAAAAAAATAAGAAAAATGAACAAGCAATATTTTTCAATAGGATTGCTATGCCTAATCACGCAATTTATCAGTGCACAATTTACGATAGATGGTGAGTTTAGGCCACGAACGGAATACCGCCACGGATATGGCAATCCAATAGCAGAAGATGCTGATGCTGGGTTTGGAATTTCTACTAGAGCACGTTTAAATTTTGGGTATGTAGACGAATCGTATAAGGTATATTTAAGCTTACAAGATGTAATGACTTGGGGAGAAAATAGACAACTTTTACCGGCAGATGCAAATAATTCTTTTGCCGTTTTTGAAGCTTGGGGAGAATTAACTTTAGGCGAGGGTTTTTCTACAAAAATTGGGAGACAATCTATTTCTTATGATGATCAGCGTATTATGGGTGGGTTAGATTGGGCGCAACAAGCTCGTAACCATGATGCGGTACTTTTAAAGTATAAAAAAAATAAATTCCTACTCGATGTTGGTTTGGCATTTAATCAGGATAAAGCAGACTTGTCTGGTTTTTCATCTGTAGGCACAGCATATAGCACAACAGGTTTCTTTTCATATAAAGCAATGCAATATTTGTATTTGAAACAAAGCTGGGATACTTTTTCGGGTAGTTTATTAGTTTTGAATAATGGTTTTCAGGAATATGAAGATGATGAAATAACAGCAGATGGTACTAGTAGTTTAGTAACTATAGGGACACATTTAGGCTATAAAAAAGGAAAATTAGGATTAGACGGTAACTTTTTTGTTCAAACTGGGCAAAGACAAGGAGAGGTAGATGTAAAAGGGGCCTATTTGGCTAGTTTAGACCTTAGCTTAAAAGCGTCTGAGAAAATAACATTGGGTGCTGGGGTAGAAATCATTAGTGGTAATGATGCCGATGCTGGTGAAACAGGAGCTTTTTTTCCACTGTATGGAACCAATCATAAATTTAATGGATTTATGGATTATTTCTACGTAGGGAACCACGCAAATTCAATTGGGTTATTAGAGGTGCATGTGAGTGCAAAATTTCAACTAAATGAAACTTCTAGTCTAATGGTGAAAGCTTTGAATTTTAGTGGAGAACAGGAATTAGCTAGTGGAGAAAAATCATTAGGAACAGAAATAGACCTTGTTTATGCAAAGAAATTTAAAGGATATGGACTTGCAATTGGGTATTCTCAGATGTTTGCTAGTGATGGTATGTATGAACTAAAAGGGATTACAGAAGATGCAGCAGCAGGTGGTCAAAACTGGGCATGGGTAATGTTAACCATCAAACCAAAGTTTTTAAATATAGCCGTTAAATAATAAATAGATTAGGGTTTTTATACACTACCACAATGCGTATTTTCATTGTGGTAGTTTTTAATACACTAAAACAGATAGAACTTTTTAGGGGGCTATGTACTAAGTATTCAACTACGTATTTTTTAATTTATATTTGTAAAAAATAGCAATTAAAATATGGACCAGACGATACGAATAGTTTTAGCAGATGATCATTCTTTAGTTAGAGATGGTATCCGTGCTTTGCTTGAGGAAGAAGAAGATTTAGTGGTTGTTGCAGAGGTATCAAACGGTAAAGAAGCTATAGACATGGTGAATGAAAAAAAGCCGGATTTGCTGATTATTGATATTCGAATGCCTATAATGAATGGTATTGATGCTGTAGAAATCTTGAACAGGCAAGGGACTACCACAAAAACCATTATTTTGTCCATGCATGATTCTGAGGAATATATCTTGAAATCTGTTAATGCTGGGGCCAATGGGTATTTACTTAAAGATACGGGTAAAACTGAATTTATAAAAGCCATACGTACGGTACAGCATGGCGGTAAGTATTTTAGTGGTGATATTTCAAATGTTTTGGTCAACAACCTTTTAAGTGGAAGTAAGCCTATTTCTGAAAAATTAAAACCTACGAAATCAAATGATAATCCGTTTGATTTGACCAGCAAAGAACTTCAGATATTAGAACTTATTTTATCGGGATTGACGAATAAACAAATTTCTGAAAAATTAGCGAATAGTAAACGTACCGTAGAAACGCATCGGTTTAATTTAATGCGTAAGATGGATGTTAAGAACCTTATTGATCTATCTAAAAAAGCCCAAGAATTTAATTTAGTTTAAAGTTTAGTCTTTCTGTAGTTTAGAAATTACTAGCCCTACATTCTTTTCTTCAAAGGACCTAATTCCTTTCAGTACGTAAGCAATTAGTTTAGATTTTGGATCTTTTATAAATTTGGCTAATGCGACCACCAATAGTTCTATTTTAGCAATGGCTTCTGGCTTTTGAGTTTCGTCAAGAGCCCATAGAAGATTAGCACTGTTCCAGGATTGTTCTCTGGCTTTCCGCATACTAAAATCTATTACTTTTTCATCCGTATTTTTTCCCAGTAAATCTAAAAGAAAAAGTAATGGGGAAACACGACTTAAGCGGTCCTGCATTTCATTGGTGATCGTAAAAAGAATATCATTCACTTTATTAAAATCATTTTCAATAAGCGTAAGTTCTTTTCCGTACATAGTTGCTGCAGTAGCAATCCCTAAATCTAGATTTATATGCGCATTTACTCCTAACATAATGTGTTGTAGAATGGTTAGCTCTTCTCCTGCGTTTTCAAAAGAAAATAGCCAAGAAGCACTCACTTTTTTTCCGGAATTGTAATCCTTATACGCATTTATATAAAGATTTGCAAAAGCTACATCCATCTGTTCTAATTGTTTATTATTTTCAAAACCACCACGCTCAACTTCTTTCAAAATTTCTGCAGTTGTTCGCCGATATAAATACGCAAAAAGACCCAAACGACTATTTTTTGTAATGCAAGATTCAATAATAAGATCAAGTTCCATAAGAACTTCTTTAATCGTTGTTGGTTTGCTCATTTTAATTTAAAAAAAAGTTTTACTTCCTAA
This sequence comes from Cellulophaga algicola DSM 14237, assembly GCF_000186265.1. Taxonomy (NCBI): domain Bacteria; kingdom Pseudomonadati; phylum Bacteroidota; class Flavobacteriia; order Flavobacteriales; family Flavobacteriaceae; genus Paracellulophaga; species Paracellulophaga algicola. The sequence goes on along the minus strand of NC_014934.1, from coordinate 1,571,659 downwards.
AAGTACCATTTTCTCTCTAGTACCTACCATAACAAACTATAAGTAACCAATAATTTTGCGCTTAAGTTTTATAAATAAAAAAATAAACAAATGAAAAAGACAGCATTAATTATAGGTGGAAGTAGCGGAATAGGGAAAGCAACAGCAAAAAGACTTTTGAAAGAAGGTGTAGAAGTGCATATTGTGGGAACCAATGAGCATAAATTAAATGCTTTTAAAAATGAAGTTTCAGAAGGTTTACATTGTCATAAGGTTGATATTACAAATATAGCAGCGGTAAGCGAATTAAATAGTGTAATTGATCGTTGGGAAAATTTAGATTATTTAGTAAATGCATCTGGAATTTTTGGACCTAAACCTTTTTTAGAGCATACTATTGAAGATTATGATTCGTATCAGAATTTAAACCGTGGGTTCTTTTTTATCACTCAAAATGCAGCAAAAAAAATGGCAGCAACAGGTGGTGGGGCAATTGTAAATGTTGGTTCTATGTGGGCGAAACAAGCGGTAAAGGCAACTCCGTCTTCGGCCTATTCTATGCAAAAAGCAGGTTTGCACTCGCTTACGCAGCACTTAGCCATGGAACTTGCTGATCATAAAATTCGCGTGAATGCGGTTTCTCCTGCTGTTGTAGAAACACCTGTTTACGATAGTGTTTTTGGTGATAATGATAAGGCACATGAAGCTTTAAAAGGGTTTAATGCGTTTCATCCCATTGGAAGAATAGGTCAGCCAGAAGATGTAGCGGAAACCATACACTTTTTGTTGTCAGATAAAGCATCATGGGTAACAGGAGCCATTTGGGATACTGATGGTGGTGTAATGTCTGGTAGAAATTAAAAATTCAAGTTTTTAATAGCGGGTAAGAGGGGTGTCTTATCTTATTTTTTTAATCTTTATAAAATTTAAATTAGATGTATACAATGGATAACTTAAAGCACTTAGGTGCTTTGGAAAAAAATGCGAGTCCGGCTATGAAAGCATTTCAAGCTTTTGATAAAGAAGCTTTGAGTGATGGCGTAATTCCTAAAAAATACAAAGAATTAATTGCGATAGCTGTAGCGTTAACAACACAGTGCCCTTATTGTTTAGAAATACATAAAGAGCAAGCCATTAAAGCGGGAGCTACACAAGAAGAATTAGCAGAAGTAACCTTTGTCGCAGCTGCCTTAAGAGCAGGAGCGGCCGTGGTTCATGGAACTCATTTAATGAATAAATAATGATAAAAACTACCTCTAAATACTTAATAATAGGCGCAGGCCTTTCAGGATTAACAACAGCATATGAGTTGTATAAAGCGGGAGAAACAGCTATTATTGTTTTAGATGCTAGAGCAACCATTGGAGGTAGAATTTTGACCACTAATCAGATCGATTTTGGCGCTACTTGGTTTCAAAATCATCACACCCATGTGGCTGGTCTATTGAGGGAGTTGAAGATTGAAAAATTTCCTCAATATGCTAAAGGGCAGAGTGTTTTAGTGTATAGTACTATGGCTCCAGAGCATTATTTTCAAAATGATCCTAATGCGCCATCGGCACACAGAATTGCAGGAGGGTCTACTGCTCTAATTAAAAAATTAGCAACACCTTTTTTAAATCAAATACATACAGATACCACAGTTCTCGCTATAGAAGATCTCGGAGATAGTATAAAAGTAGTGACCAATAAAGCCGCGTATAGCGCAGAAAAAGTAGTTAGTACCATTCCACCACGTATTGCAGCACGAATTGATTTTTTGCCAGAATTACCTAATAATGTTACTGAGGTGATGAAAAAAACACATACCTGGATGAGTAATGCTATAAAGGTTGGGCTAAAATTTAAGCAACCCTTTTGGAAAGCTAGAAATTTGTCAGGAACGGTCATAGGGCAAGTGGGTGCTGTGACAGAATTGTATGATCATACCAATTATGGGGAAACGGAATTTGGTTTAATGGGCTTTGTAAATGAAGCACTGAGAGATTTAACTCCTGAAGAACGACAAGCAAAAATTCTTGCGTACCTTACTAAATATTTAGGTGAAGAAATTATGGATTACACCTCTTATGAGGAAAAAGATTGGTCTCAAGATAAAAATACTTCTTGTGATACCATTAAATCTATTTATATGAGTCCCGCGTATGGAAACCCTGTTTTTGCCGACTCTTACATGAACGGAAAACTCTTATTTTCTGGCGCAGAAACATCGCCCTTGCATGGAGGTTATATGGATGGTGCTATTTATAGTGGAAAATTAGCAGCCGAAAAATTAAAACATAAGTGAAAGAATCTCAAAAAATAGAGCAATACCACCTACATAAAGCGCACCCCAATAAGTTGCAGTTTCAGTTGCATGATTTAAAAAGTTATCGAAAAAAAAATCCAGAAAAAGCAGCCATACCCCATTCACATAGTTACTATCAATTATTATGGTTTTTCAATGCAGGAGGTACGCATACCGTAGATTTCAATTCGTATGAGATTAAAGAGAACATGGTGCTTTTCACGAATAAAGATCAGATTCATTTTTTTGATGATAACCTAGATGTAGAAGGTTGGTTAATTCATTTTAATGAAAGTTTTTTTATGCATTCAGATGTTGATATTTTTTTGAAATATAACATTTTCAATATCGAGCAAAACCCTTGCTATTTATTGGATAGCAATACGGTGAAAATTGCAACACATCATATCGAATTAATAGAAAAAGAATTGCCCAATAAACTAAGTTTTGGTCATGAAGATATGATTCGTTTTTTACTGAAATCCCTACTAATAACCATGGAGCGTATTCATTATGCGGATCAAAGTAGAAAGCTGCAGATAAATAACCATTATGAGCGGCAGTTTTTTAAATTTAAAGACCTAATTGAAGTCCATTATAAAAACGGATTAGCAATAAGCGACTATGCCAATTTGCTAAATACTTCGGCTAAAACCTTGACCACCATTACTAAAAGTGTGGTCGATAAAGCACCATCAGCGTTGATTAAAGAACGTATAGTATTGGAAGCTAAACGATTATTGAAATTTACGAATTTACCTATAAATGAAGTAGCATTTCGTTTAGGTTTTGAGGACGACTCCTATTTTGTAAAATATTTTAAACGCGCTATAGGGATGTCTCCTAAGGCGTATAGAACTACTATTTCTTAGCCTAATTACGTAGGAATTTTATCTTGTTGCGACTATTTTGTTCCTAGTTAATTATTGATATATCAAAACCTTAGGCTGATTATTATCAAATCAACACTACGTATATATACGTATTTTTTGTACCTTGTCATGGCTAATTACGATGCATTCGCATCTAGATTTAAAATCATGCAAAAGAATACAACACATAAAACTATTTGTTCCTATTGCGGAGTAGGCTGTGGTATAGTAGTAGAGAAAGATGCAAAAGGAATCTTGAGTGTAGAAGGAGATGAAGAATATCCTGTAAATACAGGTATGTTATGTTCTAAGGGTAAAAACTTAAACTACGTAGCACAAGATACAACAGATCGCATTTTGTATCCAGAAATGCGTTGGAGCAGAAACCATCCTTTGCAACGTGTCTCTTGGGATACTGCTTTTGATCGGGCAACAGCAGTTTTTAAAAGTATTATAGCTAAGCATGGTCCAGATAGCGTTGGTTTTTATGTGTCTGGACAATGTTTAACCGAAGAATACTACTTAGCAAACAAAATTATAAAAGGGTTTATTGGGAGTAATAATATAGATACCAACTCTCGTTTGTGCATGAGTTCTGCAGTAGTTGGCTACAAAAAAACGGTAGGAGATGATGCTGTTCCTATTGCATATGCAGATATAGAATTAGCAGATTGTTTTTTAATAGCAGGAGCTAACCCCGCTTGGTGTCATCCTATATTATTTAGACGTCTAGAAAAACATAAAGAGGAAAACCCTAATGTAAAAATTATAGTGGTAGACCCTCGTAAAACGCAGACCTGCGCGTCGGCAGATTTACATTTACAAATTCTTCCAGGTACAGACGTAATCTTATTTAATGCTATTGCACGACTACTAATTGAGAAAAAGAAAATAGATAAGAATTTTATAAAAAAGCATACTGAAAATTTTGAAGCTTGTAAAGCAAGTGCTTTTTCGTTAACCATCCGTCAGGCAGCAGATAAATGCGGAATTCCTGCAGATGAAATTAAAAAAGCAGCACAATACATAGGAAATGCAAAAGGCTTTATTAGCATGTGGACTATGGGTCTTAATCAGAGTGCTATTGGGGTTTCAAAAAACGTATCGTTACTTAATTTATCCTTGTTAACAGGGCAAATAGGAAAGCCTGGATCTGGTCCTTTTTCATTAACAGGGCAACCCAATGCTATGGGAGGTCGTGAGGTTGGTGGAATGGCAAACCTATTGGCAGCACATAAAGATTTAAGCAATCCAGAGCATAGAAAAGAAGTGGCCAATTTTTGGGGAGGGAAACCTATTCAGGAAAAGCCAGGCTATACTGCAACAGAAATGTTTGATGCACTTGATGAAGGAAAGCTAAAAGCAATTTGGATTATCTGTACCAATCCTGTGGTAAGTATGCCCAATGCAAATAAAATAGAACGTGCCTTAAAGAAAGCGAGCTTTGTTGTGGTTCAAGAAATCTCTCATACTTCAGAAACTACCCAATTTGCAGATTTATTACTACCCGCTGCAGGTTGGTTGGAGAAGGAAGGTACGATGACCAATTCTGAAAGAAGAATTAGCTATTTGCCTAAAGTTATAGATGCTCCGGGAGAGGCCTTGCCAGATGCTGAAATTTTATGGCGCTTTGCGCAAGCAATGGATTTTAAAGGTTTTAATTATACAGGAGTTAGTGAGGTTTATGATGAGCATTGTTTGCTAACAAAAGGGACACCTATAGATATCTCTGGATTATCGTATTCACGACTTAAAAATGAAGGTAGCTTTCAATGGCCAGTTCCACATCATACACATCCAGGAACACCAAGATTATTTACGGATTTGGTTTTTAGTACTCCTGATAAAAAAGCACATTTTAATGCACCAACAGAGATCTACAATACTTCCGAAGAAACAAATATAGAATATCCATTAATTTTAAATACAGGTAGAGTCCGTGATCAATGGCATACGCGTACAAAAACTGGAAAAGTAAATAGATTACTTACCCATATTCCTCATCCCTATTTAGAAATGAATAAGGTAGATGCTTTTTTAAGGCGACTTAAAGAAGGAGATATTGCTGTTATAAAAAGTAGACGGGGTGAAGTTCAAGTAAAAGTTACCATCAATTATGATATTCGAGAGCAAGTGGTTTTTATGCCAATGCATTGGGGTAAAATATTAAATAATGATTTTGGTCGTGCGAATAACTTGACGAATGATCTTGTAGATCCAGTTTCTAAAGAACCAGATTTTAAATACTGTGCGGTACAGGTTGTCAAATATGTAAAGCCAAAACAGAAAGTAGTTATTATTGGTGCAGGTGCTGCAGCATACCGTTTTATACAATCGTATAGAGAAAAGAATGACACGGATGAATTACACGTTTTTTCAAAAGAAAAAGATCCGTTTTACAATCGGGTTTTGTTGCCAGAATATGTAAGCGATGAGCTGTCTTGGGGAGCTTTAGAAAAGCTTAAAAAAGGAGAGCTTAAAAAATTAGATGTAGTGCTACATTCAGGTGTTGGAGTTTCGCAAATTGATGAGGAACAAAAGTATGTGGTAGATGATAATGGTATTGCGCATGAGTTTGATTTGCTGATAATGGCAACGGGCAGTAGGGCTTTTATTCCAAGTGATGTTCAAATAAAATTACCAGGCAGGTTTACCATGCGAGAACGTGGTGATGCCGATCGGTTAAAGACCTATTTGCGAGAAACAGGATTGCAAAATGAAGAGCAGCATGTGGTAATAATTGGTGGTGGCTTGCTAGGTTTAGAGCTTGCTGCAGCGTTAAAGAAAATAAAAGTAAATATAAGTATCATTCAAAGGGCACCGCGCTTAATGGAGCGCCAACTAGATGATGTGGCAAGTAGGTTATTAGCACAAGATGTGGCAGAACGCGGTATAAATCTTTATTTTGATAATGAAGTAAGTACTGTTTTTAAAGAAAAGTCTAGTGAATATACTTTGTTAGTGAACTTAAAAACAGGAAAAACCATTAAGTGTAATGCTGTCGTTTATGCTATAGGTACACGACCAAACATAGAATTAGCCAAGCAAACAAAATTAAAAACTCGTAGAGGGGTTGTAGTTAATTCTTATTTGCAAACAAGCAATCCTTCTATCTATGCATTAGGAGAGATTGCAGAATTTAATAATCAGTTGTTTGGCATTACTTCTGCAGCTGAACAACAAGCAGATATTGCTGCTAATTATATCTTAGGAGATTTTAGTAGCATCTATAATGGCTCTGTTTTAATGAATATTCTAAAGTTCGAGAATCTTGATTTATGTAGTATCGGAATGGTGAATTCGCCTGCGGGAGATAGTAGTTATGAAGAGATTATTTTGATGGATGTAAACAAACGTTTTTATAAAAAATGTATCGTAAAAGATGATACCCTAAAAGGAGCAATCCTAATGGGAGATAAGAATGAGTTTGCAGAATTTAAACGATTGATAGAAGAAGAAATAGAACTTTCAGAAAAACGAAATGAATTACTCCGTGGAGCCTCAAATACAGCACCTATGAAAGGGAAATTGGTGTGTTCTTGTAGCCAAGTGGGGGAAGGTAACGTTATAGACGCCATTCAAGGAGGATGTGCTGACTTTACTAAATTGTGCTCAGAAACAGGAGCAGGCCTCGGGTGCGGAAGTTGTAAGCCAGAACTAAAAGAACTATTAAAAAATCAGCTTCAATTAAGCCATTAATGCGTACGATTATGAATGATGATTTACATAGAATATTATTAAAAGGAGGAGTTACTTCTCCAGGAGAATTAAAAGATGTAATAACCATGTTGGAGGCAGCTGGGCTAAAAGAAGTCCATTTTGGTTCTAGACAAGACTTACTTTTTCCGCTGAATGATGCAGATGAGCAGCAGTTAGAAAGCATCTCTAAATACAATACTACAATTATAGGAGAACGATTCTATCAAAATATTGTTTCCTCTTATGTATGTGCAGATATTTTTGACATGACCTATTGGTTAAAAGGGTCTACCTATTTGTATATTCTTGAAGGGTTTGATTACGCGCCAAAACTTAAAATAAATATTACAGATGCTAAACAACGCCTTGTTCCAATATTTAGTGGCAATCTAAATTTTATTGCTTCTGAGAGTGAAGATTATTGGTATTTAAACATCAAATTACCGCACTGGGACACGGGCGCTTACTATCCTGTTTTAGTCTATAGTTGGGATATTAATACGATATCTAAAGCAATAGAAGCTATTTATGAAGATATTCAAGATGTAGATGAGTTGTTCTTTGTACTCAACAAAAACCTTGATACCAATAATAAAACGATAGAAAAAGAGCTTGAAGTACCTTACCTTACTTTTCCTTATTATGAGGGCATGAACCGGATGGGCTTAGACCAATATTGGTTGGGTTTGTATTGGAGAAACAATCGATATGATCTAAATTTTTTAAAGGAATTCTGTGGCTTTTGCTTAGACAATGGTGTTGGTAAAATATGTATTACTCCATGGAAATCATTTATCGTAAAAGGAATTAAAAGTCAAAGTAGGCCAGATTTAGAGCGTTTTCTAGGACAGTGGGGTATTAATATTCGCCATTCGCAATTAGAGATGAACTGGCATTTACCGGTAGATGACGCAGAAGCATTAGAATTGAAAAAGTTTTTGGTCTTAAGTTTTGACCAAAATGATATAAGTACGTATGGACTAACATTTGGTTTAAGCAATGAATCAGGGAAACGTACGCACTTTTCATCGGTTGTAATTGAAAAAAATGAAGCGCCAACCATTGTAAAAGATTTTGCAATACGGCCAACGTATAATGTGCTACATTTTAAAAACTTTGATCCTAACACGCAAGTTTATGAGGTGTATGCTCAAGATGTAGATAAGATAGAATTACCTGGTCTGTTAATGGAGCTAAGTAAGAAATACTTTAAGCAGTTAGGACAGGTAGAAATTAAAAAAGAAGAAACAAAAAAATCCTCAGAGCAATTAGTAAGAGAAGTATACCAATGTGCCTCTTGTTTTACGGTATATGATAAAGAATATGGCGATGAAAAAGCAGGGGTTAGTCCAGGGACATTATTTGTAGATCTTCCAGAAGATTATTCGTGTCAAGTCTGTGATGCTTCTAAAGTAAACTTTAGTAAAATAGCGCTTCAATTAAATTCTTAATATATAATTATACTTGAACCAGGAGACCGTGTCTGCTGGTTAATTGTTGCTTTCCTTGCGTTCTCGGCTAAATTTAGTAATTTTACCTACTTATTTATTTGTAAACTAAGCTGTTTAATTCAATAAAACGGCTACTTTATAGATGAAAAAGCGGGAACATAACAAACAATATTCAACCAATTTCTCTGCATATGTCAACAAATGGTAAGCCAGTAATCGATTTAAATAACAAAGACGAGCAAACAAGCTCAAAAATTGATCTAATTAAAAATATTATTTTTGGTGATAACATTCAGGCGTATGATTCTGAATTTGAAGCACTTAAGAAAGATATTTTAGAGAAGAAGAGAGTTTTAGAAGAACTTGTAGAAGAAGTTCGAACAGAAATTAATAGTGCTTTAGATTCTGTAGCTACTGATGTAAATATTAGAGTAACGGAGCTAGAAGAAAAATTAGAAGACAAGATAGAAACCTTAGATGCCGTAAAGCTTGATAAGAAAACCTTAGGTAGTCTTTTAATAGAATTAGGAGAAAAAGTAAGCAAAAAATAATTTTTTAAATAAAATTATCATGGTTGAAAAAGACAAAGTAGAGCTTCTTAGAGACATTTTGTTTACTGAAGACCGTGTTTTTGCTGAAAAAATAGCGAATCGTATAAAAATTATTGAAGAAACCGTTAACGAAAGAGAACAACTCTCAGAAAAGGTTAACCCAATAATAGCAATAAAACTTAACGAATTTATAACGGATATTCCCAAAACATTGGGCCCTACAATAACCGAAACATTAAAGGAAGAAATTCGAAAAAATAAAGATGACATTGTAGATGCACTGTATCCTATTTTGGGTAAAATGATTAAAAAGTACATCTCACAAGAGATGAAAATTTTATCAGAGAAAATTAATAAAAAATTATCGGCATCACGTTGGAAAACGAAGTTTAAATCTTGGTTTAGTGGCGTTAAAGAAGAAGAAATTATCCTTAGTGAATTAGAATCTGCTAATATAGAGCAGGTACTTTTAATAGAAAGAGGTTCTGGTATTTTAGCGGCCAGCTATACTAAGTCTGAAACGATAGATGAAGATATGATTTCTGGTATGCTAACAGCGATAAAGGGTTTCGTAGAAGATGCTTTCGGACAGAAAAATCAGAATTTAGAATTAATTGAATATGAATTGTACAATATTCACCTGCAGAGTTTTGTCTCATATTATGTTGCAGTAGTTATTTCTGGTAATTATTCTATAAGTTCAAAGGGTAAGGTTCAAGATCTAATTTTTGATTTTTACGATGATTTTATGGGGAAGAATTTAGATGCACTTTTTGCATCAGATAAAGAATCAGATAAAAAAATAATGGACAGAGAAACACTTGAAAAAGAGCTACTCGTAAAATTTGAAAATGCAAGTATCTAAAAAAATTGTAGTCTTAGGACATTTTGGAGTAGGTAAAACTTCATTGATTAGGCGTTTTGTAGAAGATAGTTTTTCAGACAACTATAAGGTTTCTATTGGCGTACATATCACAAAAAAAGTAGTAGAGATTACTCCGGAAGAGAAAGTATCACTTATACTTTGGGATTTGGAAGGTACAGATGATTTAACTACCATTAGAGATGCTTATCTCTTAGGAACACATGGTGTCGTATTTGTATTTGATGTAACCAGACCTTCTACGTTTCAAGCTTTAAATTCTGATTTAGATATCGTAAAAACTAAAATAGCAAGCATACCACTTTTGGTGGTGGGTAATAAAGTAGATTTGGTATTGAAAGAAGATTTAGAAAAGCTGTTTAAGAACAATAATATAGAAACAAATTTTTTAACGAGCGCCAAAACTGGTGACACCGTAAATGATTTATTTCTGCATTTAGCTAAATTATTACACTAGAATGTTAGATCAGTATCAAAAAGAGTATGCCACAAAAAATGTTCAATTTATTTTAATTGACGAGAGTGGCCTAATTTTAGAAACAGATCAGGCGTTTTTAAAGTTAGACATACAAACTACAATTTTTGATGTTCATCCTTTTTTTTACACTTTTGAATCTATAAAAGATGCTTTAGATAAAGAGCTATTATATAATTGTGTACATATTAATTACAGAAATAGAGATTATGTTACAGATATAAAATTTGCTAGAAAGAAGGATGGGTATTTAATTATCATATCAGACTATACCAGTCATTATACAGAATACCAAGCCATTGCCCAAACCCGTAATGAATCTATTATTAACGGGGAACTTGTTGCTATAAAAAATGCGGAATTAGAGGAAAGAGAAAAATTCAAAAACTCTTTTATTCGTAATTTTAGTCATGAATTGCGAAATCCCCTAACAAGTATAATTTCGATTACTAAGATACTATCAGGAACAGAACTTACCAATCAACAACAAGATATGGTAACCTTTCTACAACAATCAAATTCAAATCTAAAACAACTTTTAGATGATATTTTGAGTATTAGCATGATTTCTTCTGGAAGGCTAAAACTGCGAGAAAACATCTTTAGTTTATCGCAACTTTTTGATTTGTTGCAATTTACATACAAAACTAAGGCAAGTGAAAGGGATATTGATTTTGAAGTTAAAGTTGATAAGAAAATTACAGACCTAGTTGAAGGAGACCGTTTACGTTTGTTTCAAGTACTTACTAATTTATTAGATAATGCTTTTAAATATACTCAAAGTGGCAAAATTACCCTAGACATCCAATTAAATCAGAAAAGAGCAAATAGGTTAAACTTGCGTTTTGAGGTTATAGATACGGGTGTTGGTGTTTCATTAGAAAACCAAATTACTATTTTTGAGAGCTTTTCTCAGCTTAATGGTGATCAAAGTTCAGATTTACCCAAAGGTACAGGCTTAGGTTTATCTATTGTAAAAGGGTTGTTGAAGTTAATGGATTCAGAAATTAAAGTAGTGTCTAGTGTTGCTAATGGATCTACGTTTTATTTTGATTTAACGCTAAAACAACCATTGCCAAATATTACAAAGACTAATATTTTAGCACCGCGAAAAAAGAAAGAGAAAAAGGTTAAATTTAAGTCAGATAGAAAATTTAGAATCTTATTAGCAGAAGACGATATAAACGTACAAACCGTTTTATTTAAATCGTTATTGGATACAAATTTCTTTTATATAGACCTTGTAAGTGATGGGGCTATGATTATGGAGAAATTGATAAATGATGACTACGATCTTTTGTTAACAGATGTAAATTTACCTAATGTTACGGGAGATCAGGTTGCTCGGTTAATTAGAGATTTTCCTTTTAAAAATATTAAAAACATACCGATTATAGGCATCACTGCATACTCCTATGAGGATGATTTTAAAGCTTTTAAAAAGTCAGGGATGAATGCCGTATTATCAAAACCGTTTGACCATGATGAACTTTTAAAAACGATGTCTAAATACTTAAAGTAGGCAAACTTCTATCCTAAATTACATCCAATATTTTTTTAAAAACCATTCACTTAATTCGTGTGAAGTGTGCTATATTTATATTAAAATGTAGGAAAATATGTGTTAAAATGCATTTAAACGGGTAATTCGTGACTTTAAACGAAGAATTAAATTTGCTCGAATACGATTCTTAAATATGGAAATAGTACTATATTTTTACATCAGATTTAGAGATTAAAATAGTCTTAAGATCTAGAAAACACATGACCAGCTTTTTTTTTAAATTAATATATAGCGTATGAATAGTTCATATTTGGTGATTATTTTGTTTGTATCAAGTACAATTTGTTTTCTATACTCTTTTTTTTTAGTATTGAACATATTCTCAGTAAAAAAAAGGGTGAATGATTTTTTTAAAAAAAAAGATAGCCCGATAAATGAAGCAATTAACAATATCAATAATAATGGGAGTGCTGTGTGTAACCACATGGATATTAGCGGCGCCGGCATTAAAAACAAGTAAAAAAGAAATTGAAAAAGAGAAGTCAGTTTTAGAAAATAACAATAAAGCGAGTAGAGCACAAACACTAACCATGTTTTAACAGTGCAAAAACGATAACAAGTCCATTTTACAATGGTTGAATAGTAAAGTGTTTGTTATGTTCCCCTAAAAGGGTATTTGGAAGCAATTTCAAGTGCCCTTTTTTCATTTTTAAAAGGCAAAATTTAAATTTATATATTTTAATTTTAGCTTTTACATACTTTCTTTTTATCCGCTATTGTATGGGAGTCCAAAGTATTAATGCCTTCGGAGTTATCTAATTAGTATCAATAATGCACCTATTGCCGTTAATATCAGAATCATTTTTCGGTAAAATTCATCTTTAATTATTTTAACCAAACGCACGCCTATGAAAAGACCTATTAGAATGCCGGGAGCTAATTTTAAATTAATCCATAAGGTATCTGGCGTAATTGTTTCCCATACAAAGATGTGAAAGGGCAATTTAAAAACATTGACAATAAAAAATAACCAAGCCGCAGTACCAATAAATTCGTTTTTTGGCAAGCGCATAGCTAAGAAGAAAATATTAGAAAAAGCACCAGCTAAATTGCCAATCATTGTTGTAATCCCTGCCATGATACCTATAGATCCAGCAAAGGCCCAATGGGTAGGTACAGATTTGCTTTTTCTGCGATCCCACCAATACATCATTACAACGCTACCAAGAATAATAAAAGACATTCCAAATTTAAAAGTTTCTTCGTCTAGCTCTTTTCCAATAACAACGCCTATAAGTACACCAGATATCATCCAGGGTAAAAAGCGTAAGATATAGCTCCACTGCGTGTGTCTATTGTAATAAATTACGGCAAAAATATCACCAGCAATAAGTAAGGGTACAATAAGACCTGTAGACTCTTTAGCGACAAAGGCAATAGCCATTAGGGTGACAATGATAATTGCAATTCCTTTAATTCCCGACTTTGAAATTCCTAAAATAATGGCTGCTAAAAATGCTAATATCCAAGAAGATTGCGAAATATTTGATGAAAGGGTTAAATACATGAACTGTGTTGCTGAATGGGGTGCAAAAGTATTGTAAATTAATTAACTTTAAAGTCAGACTAATAAACTCAAGAATAGATGAAAGAAAGAATTGTTGCTGTAGATATATTTAGGGGGATGACTATTGTACTAATGATTTTAGTAAATAATCCAGGAACTTGGGCCGCAGTTTATGCTCCTTTCTTACATGCAGATTGGCATGGGTACACGCCAACAGATTTGGTGTTTCCGTTTTTCTTATTTATTGTGGGTACGTCAATCGTCTTTGCATATAGTACTAAAAAACCTACGGCTGATACCTATAAAAAAATTGTGAGCAGAAGCCTTAAGTTAATCGGGTTGGGATTGCTATTAGGGGCTTTTACCTTGGTGTTCCCATTCGTAAAAGATTTTTCAGAAATTCGTTTTCCAGGGGTCTTACAAAGAATTGGAGTGGTTTTTTTTATCACCTCTATCTTATTCTTAAATTTTAATTGGAAACAATTAATAGGAGTTACCGTGTTTATACTTATTGGGTATTGGTTAGCTATGGGTTTTATTCCTGTAAACGGAATAGCTTCAACCTTTGATAGGGCTCCAAATAATTTAGCAAACTATGTTGATTTAAATATTTTAGGTAGCCATATGTGGAAAGATGATTATGACCCAGAAGGCTTGTTGAGTACTATACCTGCAATTGCTAGTTGTCTTTTAGGTGTTTTTACAGGAAAAATTTTACTTTCAAAGCAACAAAACAAAACGACAATAGTATTGGGTTTAGGTTTGATATTGCTGATTGTTGGTCATGCATGGCATTTTATTTTTCCAATAAATAAAGCGTTGTGGTCTAGTAGTTTTGTATTGGTAACCGCTGGTTGGGCTAATTTAATTTTAGCCTTAATTTATTATAGTACAGATGTGAGAAAGGTGCAATTTGGAACTATTTTCAAATATGCAGGGGCAAATGCTATTACCGTTTTTTTCTTATCTAGTTTTATAGGTAAGTTATTTGGTTTAATTAAAGTAGGTGAGGATCGTGTTTCAATACATTCTTGGCTCTTCAATACCTTGTATGTTCATGATTTTTTACCCATACAGCTTTCGTCTTTACTTTATGCTATTACCGTAATGAGTTGCTATTTATTAGTAGCTCTTGTACTTTATAAAAGACAAATTTTTATTAAAGTTTAGTGGCTATCCATAAGATTATTGTAGTTTTAATTTAAACAAGAAATATTATGATCGATAGTGAAAAATATACAAAAATTTATAGTGGTACTCAAGTCACTGTTATTTTATTAAAAGGCTTATTGGAAGAGGCATATATACCATATATTGAAAAAAATGAACAAAATTCTGGTGTAATAGCAGGTTTTGTTGGGGGTACAGAATCTACAATAGCGCTATCTGTTTTAGGTAGAGATTTGGATAAAGCAAAGGGTATTGTTGCTGAATATGAGAATGGAATAGCTAAAAACTAAAGTCTATTCGCTGTTAATTTTGCCACATATTTTCCAATAACATCAAACTCAAGGTTCACAACGGTTCCTTTTTTATAGGTGTTAAAGCGTGTATGTTTATAAGTATAAGGTATAATGGCAACACTAAACGTATTGGTGCCAGAGTTGATTACCGTCAAACTGGTACCATCAATGGTTATAGATCCTTTTTCAATAGTGGGGTTATGTAGTGTAGCATCATATTCAAAAGAGAATAGCCAGCTTCCGTCTTTTTCTTCAACCTTGGTACAGGTCCCAATTTGATCTACATGTCCTTGAACAATATGACCGTCTAAGCGAGAACCAAGAATCATTGCACGTTCTAAATTTACTTGATCGCCAACGGTTAATTGAGCCAAATTTGTTTTTTGTAAAGTTTCATCAATAGCGGTAACGGTATAAGAATCGCCTTTTACGGCTACAACGGTGAGACAAACGCCATTATGAGAGACGCTTTGATCTATTTTGAGTTCAGGAGTAATTGTAGACCTTACAGTAATGTGTAAATTAGTGTCTTCTTTCTCTAATGTCTTTACTTCTCCTAAAGTTTCAATTATTCCTGTAAACATGTGTCGTTTTAATTAACTAGTTTTGTGCTGTAAAATTACTATAAACCCATAAGATATCATGGAGGAAAGACAAAAAATAAAAGTAGGGGTTTCTATTGGCGATTTAAACGGAATAGGTTGTGAGGTAGTGCTGAAAACTTTTGAAGATAATCGAATGTTAGACTTCTGTACTCCAGTGATTTTTGCATCTAATAAAACAATTTCATTTCAAAAGTCAGAACTTAATTTAGAGATTAACTATCATGGTGTTCAGGAAGCATCTAAGGCCTTAGCGGGAAAAATCAATGTAGTTAATGTATGGCGTGAAATTCCAAATATTAAATTTGGGGAAGCAACTAAAGAAGCAGGAGATTTTGCTATTCAATCATTAAAGGCAGCGGTAAAAGCATTAAAAGATGGCGACATAGATGTTTTAGTAACCGCTCCGATAAATAAAAGTAATATTCAGGCGGATGATTTTAATTTTCCTGGACATACAGATTTTCTTGCACAAGAATTGGAGGGTGAAAGTTTAATGTTTATGATTACTGACGGTTTAAAGGTTGGTTTGCTTACGGATCATATTGCCGTGAAGGATGTGGCAGCTGCAATAACACCAGAGCTTATTAAAAGTAAAGTAGCTACCATAGAAAATTCTTTAAAAGTAGATTTTGGTATATCTAAACCTAAAATTGCAGTATTAGGCATTAATCCGCATAGTGGAGACAATGGTATTATAGGTAAAGAGGATGATGATACCTTAAAACCAACCATAAAAGAACTGTCAGAAGAAGGCCATTTGGTTTTTGGACCGTATGCTGCAGATAGTTTTTTTGGTTCTGATGGGTATAAGAATTTTGATGCTATTTTAGCAGCATATCACGATCAGGGCTTAATTCCTTTTAAAACTTTGTCATTTGGGAATGGTGTAAATTATACGGCTGGATTAAATAAAGTGCGTACGTCTCCAGATCATGGAACAGCTTATGAAATTGCAGGAAAAGGAAAGGCAGATCATAGTTCTTTTAAAGAAGCTGTTTTTCAAGCAATAGAAATATTTAGGAAGAGAGCAGAATACAGTGAGCTGACTGCAAATCCTCTTAAAAAGTCGAGATTAAAACGAGAATTTAGATAAATAAGTCAGACGAGAAATAATTTTTAGCTAATTTCATTAGTAAATACAGTGCTTAAACGCTATTTTACAAAATAAGCTAAAAAGTTGGGTTTTAGTAAAATAATAGTATCTTTGCACCCGCCTTTGCGTGGCAGGAGCACTAATAATAAGTGTCAAACATGAAGAAGCATAAAGAGTTTGTTATTCCTTTTTCAGGATTGAAGCAAGGAAGACACGAATTTAATTTTGAGATAGATAATACGTTCTTTGAATCTTTTGAATATGATGAGTTTAATAATGCAGCTATTAATTTAGCAGTGGTATTAAATAGATCGAGTACAATGTTAGCGTTAGAGATAAACGCGACAGGTACGGTAAACGTTTATTGTGATGTTACGAATGAACCTTATGACCAACCAGTAGAAGCAGATTTAGAGCTTCTAGTTAAGTTTGGTGATGAGTTTAATGATGACAATGATGAAATTTTAATTATCCCACATGGGGATTTTGAGGTAGATATTTCGCAATATGTTTATGAAATGATCGTTTTAGCAGTGCCGTTAAAAAAGGTGCATCCAGGAATAGAGGATGGTACTTTAAAATCAGCAGCATTGGAAAAATTAGAAAAATTGCATCCAAAAGAAGTAAAGGAAAACAAAAATAAAGAAACGGATCCTCGTTGGGATTCATTAAAAAAGTTATTAACGGATAAATAAGTTTTAAAAATGGCGCATCCAAAACGGAAGATTTCCAGAACAAGAAGAGATAAGAGAAGAACGCATTATAAGGCTGTAGCCCCTACTCTTGCAAAAGATCCAACAACTGGAGAAATGCATTTGTATCATAGAGCACACTGGCATGAAGGTAAATTATATTACAGAGGCCAAGTTTTAATTGATAATACAGAAGAAGCAGTTGCTTAATTAACTTCTGAAGAAAGTATATGGACTCCCACTTGTAAAAGTGGGAGTTTTTTTATGTGAGCAATTCAAAAATTTAAAAACAAGAGTTTTTAATATAAAAAGTCGCAAAAAATCACTAATTTTCACCAAATTTGCTGCTTTTTTGAAGATTTAAGCACAAAAATGTTTCTAAATGACTAAAATATCAGCGGCCATCACGGCAGTAGGGGCTTATGTTCCTGAGTTCGTAATGACGAATAAAATGTTGGAGGACCTAGTAGATACTAATGATGAATGGATCACTACTAGAACAGGTATTAAAGAGAGAAGAATACTTAAAGAAGAAGGAGCCGGTACGTCATATATGGCGATTAAGGCTGCAGAAGAATTAATAAAGAAAAGGGGTATTGACCCTAAAGAAATAGATTTAGTATTAGTGGGTACAGCTACTCCAGATACTTTAGTGGCTTCAACAGCTGCATTTGTTGCTTCAGAAATAGGAGCAACGAACGCTTTTGCATTTGATTTGCTAGCGGCATGTTCTAGCTTCTTATTTGGGATGTCTACTGCAGCAGGTTTTATAGAATCAGGAAAGTATAAAAAAGTACTTTTGATAGGGGCAGATAAAATGTCTTCTATCATAGATTATGAAGATAGGACTACTTGTATTATTTTTGGAGATGGTGCAGGAGCTGCACTTTTTGAACCTAATGAAGAAGGTTTAGGAATGCAAGATGAATATTTGCGTTCTGATGGAAATGGTAGGTCTTATTTAAGTATGAATGGAGGAGGTTCTGTAATGCCAGCCACAGAAGAATCTGTAAAGAACAGACAACATTATATTTTTCAAGAAGGTAAAACAGTATTTAAATTTGCGGTGTCTAATATGGCAGAAGCAGCAGCTCAAATCATGGAACGTAATTCATTAACACATGATGATGTTGATTGGTTGGTGCCACACCAAGCCAATAAACGTATTATTGATGCTACAGCTAATAGAATGGGCTTAGATCATGATAGAGTAATGATGAATATTCAGAAGTATGGGAATACAACATCTGCAACTTTACCGCTTTTATTAAATGATTACGAAAAGCAATTAAAAAAAGGGGATAACTTGGTTTTTGCTGCTTTCGGAGGAGGATTCACTTGGGGATCTATCTATTTAAAATGGGCATATAACTCAAAATAACAATATCAACTATTATATTAAACTAGAATTCGATGGATATTAAAGAAATTCAAAGCTTGATTAAATTTGTAGCCAAATCAGGTGCTAGCGAAGTTAAATTAGAGATGGAAGACATCAAAATAACAATTCGCACAGGTGCAGCTGGTCATGAGCCAACTTCATATGTTCAGCAAATACCAATGGCACACAATCAAATGATGGCTGCAGCACCTGCACATGAGGAAGCTCCTTCAGTAGAAATTGCAGCAAAAGCAGAAGCTAATGAGGATGATAAATACATCACTATAAAGTCGCCAATTATTGGTACATTCTATAGAAAAGCTTCACCAGAAAAACCTGTTTTTGTTGAAGTCGGTAGTACTATAAACAAAGGAGATGTACTTTGTGTTATTGAAGCAATGAAATTATTCAATGATATTGAATCTGAGGTTTCGGGTAAGATTGTTAAAGTTTTAGTAGACGATTCTTCACCAGTGGAATTTGATCAACCATTATTTTTGGTAGATCCATCATAAGAAATTTTAGATACTTAAATTTTAAATGGTTGTCTTCAACCATTTAAAATCCATTTAAAATTTAGGATTCAACATTTAAAATTTCAAAAGATGTTTAAAAAAATATTAATTGCAAATAGAGGAGAAATTGCACTGCGTATTATCAGGACCTGCCGTGAGATGGGAATTAAAACTGTTGCAGTTTATTCTAAGGCCGATGAAGAAAGTCTGCATGTACGTTTTGCAGATGAAGCAGTATGTATTGGTCCAGCTCCTAGTAGTGAGTCTTATTTAAAAATACCAAATATTATAGCAGCAGCAGAAATTACAAATGCTGATGCTATTCACCCAGGATACGGGTTTTTATCTGAAAATTCTAAATTTTCAAGAATTTGTGCAGAACACGATATTAAGTTTATTGGTGCCTCTGGGGACCAAATAGATAAAATGGGTGATAAAGCTACTGCAAAAATAACAATGAAAGAAGCTGGCGTACCTTGTGTGCCTGGTTCTGATGGGTTGTTAAAAGATGTTGCAGATGCCAAAAAGATTGCTAAAAAAATGGGATATCCCGTTATGATAAAAGCAACTGCTGGTGGTGGTGGAAAAGGAATGCGTGCTGTTTGGAGTGAAGATAAATTAGAAGATCTTTACAATAGTGCTGTTCAAGAAGCTAAAGCGGCATTTGGTAATGGCGGTATGTACATGGAAAAGCTTATTGAAGAGCCACGACATATTGAAATTCAAATTGTTGGGGATCAATACGGTAAAGCATGTCACTTGTCAGAAAGAGATTGCTCTATTCAAAGACGTCATCAAAAGCTTACCGAAGAAACTCCTTCTCCTTTCATGACCGATAAGTTACGAGATGAAATGGGTGCAGCTGCAGTAAAAGCAGCTGAGTTTATAAAATATGAAGGTGCAGGTACGATAGAATTTTTGGTAGATAAACACCGTAACTTCTATTTTATGGAGATGAATACACGTATTCAAGTAGAGCACCCTATAACAGAACAAGTAATAGATTACGATCTTATTCGTGAGCAAATTCTTGTAGCTGCTGGTGTTCCAATCTCTGGTAAAAACTATTTACCTAAGTTACATTCTATTGAATGTAGAATTAATGCAGAAGATCCTTATCATGATTTTCGCCCTTCACCAGGAAAAATAACAACCTTACATACTCCTGGAGGTCACGGTATTCGTTTAGATACGCATGTATATAGTGGCTATACTATACCTTCAAATTATGATTCTATGATCGCTAAATTAATAACCACAGCTCAAACAAGAGAAGAGGCTATTAATAAAATGAAGCGTGCTTTAGATGAATTTGTAATAGAAGGTGTAAAAACAACAATCCCTTTTCATAGACAATTGATGGATCATCCAGATTATTTGGCAGGAAATTATACCACCAAATTTATGGAAGATTTTAAAATGGATCCTCCTAAGGAATAAATAGTATAAAAAACTCCGGCATATAGCCGGAGTTTTTGTTTTGTAGGTATTTTAAAAGTTCAAGCGATAATTTTATTCTTTATTTCTACAGATTCTAAAACCTTGATCCATAGCTCTTCTTTTGGCTTCATTATACCCTCTGTGAGCTACTTTAGCATAATCATCTATGTTGATCCATCCGCCACCTCTTTGAGTTCGGTATGTTCCCTTAGAAATATGTTCTGTTACATGCCACTCTTCACACCATTCCATAACGTTGCCAGTCATATCATAAAAACCCAGTTCATTAGGTTTTTTTAAACCCACAGGTTTCGTGGAGCAGTGATTGCGTTGCATGCTTCGGTAGTTCCAGTTTCCAGAAAGAATAGTATCACCTGTATCTTTCCAAGTCCACGCAACACTGTTAATCTCATTACTACCGCTAAATGTAAAACTTTTGCTTAGCTGCCCACCTCCAGCAGCATATTCCCATTCTACCTCTGTTGGCAATCTGTACCCATTTGCTTTTTTATTGATACGAATATCTCCATCTAAAGTATCTTTGGTAGTATCAATAGCATAATAAGGAAGCAAGCCTTCTTTGTTACTTCGTTTATTGCAATAGGTGATACATTCATACCAAGTAACCATTTCAACAGGTAAATTGTCACCTATAGTGTTAGAAGGGTTAATGGGCATAATTTCGTTCCATTCCTTTTGCGTAACTTCAAACTTACCCATATAAAAGTCAAGAACTTTACCTTTAATTCCATACAATTGTGAATTCTTATTTTTCATTATTCCTCCTTTTACAAAAATAAAATTAGCAGAAGTAAGAGGTTCTGCCTTCTTTTCTACGCAGGAGCTATGTAAGAGAAGGGTTAGAACAAATAAGAAGTATACTGTAGATTTTTTCATTTAAAAAAGCAGGATTGAGTTTGAGCTAACTAAAATTGTTGCGAGTACTTGTAGCGATGTAGTTTACCAGATGGTAGCGTTTATTTTACCCCAGTTTCCATTACCGTCATTTTGACTTGCGGTGTAATTAAAGCTTTCAATACCAAAAACTTGGTACCATCCCCAGTTATTCAAACTACCTTCATTACCGTAAGTACCCCAATGTTCTGCATGTTGTTGAAAGCTAATTCGCTGATCTACATTTAAAGCAATGCCATTTGGATTTTTGTTTTCAGAAATAAATTGCTTGAACTTTTTATCTCCTTCTACAGAAGGTCCCTCTCTATCTTGAATTAAGAACCTGTAATTTTTGTTGTTTACTGTAAAGTCTTGATTTTTATTTACTCCAGGAATTCCGCTTCCTTTTTTCTTATCCACAATATAGTATTCAATTAATTCGCCAGAAGTAGTTTTTGCCCAACCATACGCCCCAACAAATTTGTAGGAACCTTCTAGGGTGCCAATGTTGTAATTAATGACTCTATTCCATTGACCATTTTCCCAGCCTTTACCACCAACAATATCCTGGTTGTCCTTATATTCTAATTCAAAATTACCAGGATAGGTTTGTGCACCAGAGAAATTTAATTTACCCCAGCCGCCTTCTTTATAGATGGTCCACCAGTAACCACCATTAAGTGTTGGGGCATCTGTACGATTATCGCCAACAAAAAAGGCTTGGGTTGCAGAAAATTTTAATACGTCTAGTTCCTCAAGGGTACTGCCGGTGTCGGCATCTTCCGTAGAACAGTTTACAAGGAGGATTCCTCCTAATAAAAAAGTAAACATTTTTAGTTTTTTCATCATGTAATAATTTAGGTTTATTGTTATTTTAATAGAATTATTTGAAACTCTAGGCGTTGACTTTCAAATAATTATACTCAAACTTACTGCTTGGTTTAGCCTTGCTCTGTAAGTATTGAGTCATTATCTGCAAATCTTGAAGCATTAAATAGAGCGTGAGAAAATATGCAACATAAGAGGTTAGGAGTGGGGGATTAATTTGTAGTAGACGATGATTATTGCTCTTGATTTTAGTAAATTACAGACTTATTGGAGCAAATAGTTTCTATACTATTTGGTAAGGATTGCTTTATTCTAGCTATTGGTAAATTGCAAATGAGTTATTTATAGATTTCAAGATTCACGGTATTCAGGGTATTTTTACCTGGTTTTATGTTATTTCTTTGTACTGTAATCTAAAAATTAAAAAATAGTTCATACAATTTGTAACATAATTAGAAGTTTACATACTTAAATAGTACTACATATGCATATGACCAAAAAATTTACATTCTATAGTATTCTATTTTTTTCAATGACACTTTTTACGAGTTGCTTTGAAGTGTTGGAAGAGATAAATCTAAATTCTGATGGAAGTGGTTCTATGTTAGTTACTTTTAATTTGAGTAGAAGTAAAAGTAAAATTGCCTCCGTGATGTTGCTAGATAGTGTAAACGGTTATAAAGTACCTTCTAAAGATGATATTAACTTGGCATTAAAAGATGCCGAAAATCATTTAAAAACCATCAGCGGTATTAGTAATATTAAAAAGACAGCAGATTACGAAAATTATATTTTTACGCTTTCTTGTAATTTTGATAAGGTGGCAAATTTAGATGCTGTCTTTCAGGATTTAATTCGTCAACAAAACAAAAAAGAGAAAACAAATTTCAATACGACTAATTTTGCCTACAATAGCGCTACTCATAATTTTAAACGTTACTTTTCGTATGATACTAAAATCAAAAAAATCTTTTACAAGTTAAAAGGAGAAGATAGAAAAGTTTTTAATGATGCTACGTATACAAGTATTTATCGTTTTAAAGATGCGGTTAAAAGTATTTCTAATACACACGCAAAAATAGCTCCAAATAAAAAAGCGGTATTCTTAAAGATAGAGGCCATGTCTCTTATTTTGGGAGAAAAAAGTGTCGCTAATACCATACAATTATCAAAATAATTCAACCATATCAAATACAATTTCCAATGAAAAAAGTATTACTTTTTACATCCCTTTGCTTTGCTACTTTAGTAGCTTCGGCACAAGATTTAATCACTAAGGTGCCTAAAAATGCAAGTGTTGTAATAGCCCTTAAAGGAAGAAATATTACCGACTTAGTTTCTATTTCAGAATTTGAAAATTCTAAAATAGGAAAAATGTTTATAAAGCAACTATCTAGAAAAACAGACGGTGCTGTAGCTAATTTAGAAACCTTAGGAATAAACCTATCTGAAAACTTCTATTATTTTATGGAAACGCAGGAGGGTATCTTTACCCATAATTTCTTAGTTCCATTAAATGATAAAAGAGGTTTTTTTAGCTTGTTGTCAGAACATCAAAAAGAAGAAGTACAGTATGATGGTGATTTTGCTTATATGGTAGATGACTATGATCATATGGTAACCATGTGGAATGACGATACCTTATTAATTACGGTTTCTCAAGAAGAGAATGATTACGATGATGTTTACGGATATGATGATTATGACTATGCGGAAGATGCAGCTGAAGCTGCAGAAGCAGCAGCAGATGCAGCAGAAGCTACCTATCCTGTATTGAGTTTTGATGAAACTACGTATAATTTTGGAACCATTAAAGAAGGTGATATTGTAGCGCATACATTTAATTTTACAAATACAGGGGGTTCCTCTTTAGTAATCTCAGACGCAAAGGCTAGTTGTGGCTGTACTGTTCCTAGTTATTCTACAGATGAGATAGCACCTGGAGAATCAGGGAGTATCGATGTAAAATTTAATAGTTCTAATAAGAGTGGTGGTCAAAGTAAAACAGTGACTATTACCGCTAATACTGAAAATGGTACAGAACAACTTTATATTAAAGGGAAGATTACGGAAGATGGTGTTGCCGAAGTTGAAAGTGTTGTAGAAATTGTAGAAGAAGCTTATGAGATAGAAGAAACGGTAATAGAATCTACAGAAGATTACGATTCTAGTTTTTACAGTGATGATTACTACGCGGAGCAAGATAGAAAGCGTGAGATAAGAGAAGCAAAGAGAGTAGAAAAAAGAAAAGATGCTATGGTATCTGTGATAGAAAAAGCAAAAGCGACTCTTAAAGGTAATTATGCAGAAGGAAGTATTTTAATGAATAGTTCTTATATAAAAAGTGTAGGTGCCGGAAAAGATGAAGCTACTGTTTGGGTCAACGATTTTACAACTTTGTATAAAGAGGCAATACCGTCTTATTTTGGAAATAGTTATTATGGCGATAACCCATATGACATATTTAATTATGATAGACTATATGGAGGAATGTCATTGACTTCTAAATTAAATTTTGACGATACAAATGCATCGATCAAAACAATATATACCATGAATGAAGAAATGGCAGAATACCAAAGAGCCATATACAACGGTAAAATGAATAGCAACTTCTATAAGTATTTTAATGAAGATAGCATGAGTGGTTATTTTTCAATAAATACGAGTACAGAGGGTACTTTAAAAGCATATCCGAAATTGGTTGAAGCAATGTTTGACGGGGTAGAGAAAGAACATTTAGAAGATTTTGTTCCTATTGCAACACGATTAATTTCAATTTTATTGGATGAAGAGGCTATTGCTAAAGTGGTTCGTGGAGATATGCTATTAGTTATGAATGGCGTAGAAAATGTTGAAGTAACTTACACTACATATGATTATGATGAAAATTACGAGAGTGTAGAAGTTACTAAAACTAAAACAGAAGCGGTACCAAATTTTATTTTGATGATTACATCAGAAGAAAAAGAAATTTTTAATCGCTTAATGCGCATAGGAATAAAAGAGGGTGCAGTAACAGCAGAAAACGGATTCTACCAAGTTGAAATTCCGGATGCACCATTTACAGTAAACATGTTGTTTAAAGATAATACCTTATTAATTAGTAACTCTAAGGCACATATCACAGCGATGAGTAATGGTACTTATAATGCTAAGGTTTCGGGAAGGCATAAAAAACTTATTTCTAAAAATGCAGGAAGTATTTATATTAATGGAAAAAATATTGCTAGCGATATTCCAGAGGATATGGTTCCGGATTCTTACAGAGAAAAATTAAATTACATTTCAAATAATGTAGAAGATGTAGAATTCAGAATAGGCAAAATGAAAGGAAATGTTCTAGAGGGAGAAATGATTTTAAATACACCTGAAGGGAAAGGACATAAAAATAGTTTGGCTTATTTCTTAAATATGATTGATGCTTTAGTAGATTAAATAATATATTGATTTATGAAAAAGTTTTTAAAAATAACCCTTTCATTGCTAGTTTTAGCAGTGGCGGGGTATTTTGTTTATGTACAATACCAGAAATCTGCTTCTCTTAAATACCGGATTCATGAAGATGCAGAAAGCGTAATAAAGATAGGCTTGCACGACCTTCAAAAGACTATTTTGATTGATGCTTTTTCTGCGCCAATGTTTTATTGGGATCACATAGATTTCTCAAGTACTCCAAAAGACAAAAATGATAAACAGCGTATTAAAAAGGGTATAAATTTAAAGCCATATTCATTGGTTTTTTATACCATGAAGAATGTAAAAAATACACTGTTTACAACACTACCCATTAATGATGTTGAAGCATTTAATGTATATGCTGAAAAATACCTAGCAGATAGAAATTGTACTATTATAGAAAAAGAGTACAAGTACGCACTAGATGAGAAAACAAAGCTTATTTATGCTTGGAATGATACAAACCTGTCCATAGCCTATGCTCCGAAAAAAGCTTTTGAATTATGTAAGACAGTTTTTGATGATGTTCTACTAAATAAAAAGCTACTCTCAGAAACAGACCACCCTTATATCCAAATTTTAAAAGAGGCTGATGACCACATTACGTATTTGAAAGGTAAAAGTCAGGTAAGCTTAAATTTCTATGCGGGGAAGGCTTATGTAACAGGAATTATGTATACAGATACCCCTGATAAATTTAACACCTCAATTCAATATTCAGATATTCCAGATGCTTCTCTACAACTATATTTAGATGCGAATTTTTCTAGTACAGAGAATAAGGCAAGTACAGCTGAGTTTTTAAGTGATTTTTCATTTTTTGAAAAAAATAATATTGATATGGAGACTTTGGTTAAAAAAACTACGGGCGTGTTAAGTCTTGCTGTAAAAGGGACTACGATGCAAACAGATAGTATTGTTACGTATGAATATGATGATAATTTTAATAAAGTAGCAACTGTTGCGGTACAGGAGAAAGAAGCGCCATTACTTTATTTAAGTATGGCATCTGATACGACACTTAAAAATTATTTTAAAGAACAAGGAGCTATAGAGAATGGTATTTTAAAGGCGTTACCTATGTATTCTTTTTATGAAAATGACACGACTTCTTTAATGTCATTTGCTACGCAAAAGGGTGCTGTAATTAATCCTTTAAAAACGGGGAGTTACTTTTTTAGTCTCTCTGCCAATTTTAAGAGCTTGCAAGAAGATTTAAAAATTCCGAAAGCAGACAAGCTCGCAGCATTATTAAAAACAATTAGAATTAATGCCCAGCAATTAGAAGGGAATAAAATAGTCCTTGAAGGGAATCTAACAGCAGAAAATAACGAGATTAATATTATTTCACAGTTGTATTTTGGACTTCAAGAGTTAGATTCTATTCCTTAACTTAGTCGTACTATGAAATTAAGTTATTGGGAGTATAAAACCTGGTTGTCTACTATAGACTTTACAATTATTGGTAGTGGTATTGTGGGCTTAAATTGTGCATTACAACTGCAAACTAAATATCCAAAAGCAAAAATTTTAATTTTAGAGCGGGGTATTTTACCTCAAGGCGCAAGTACTAAAAATGCAGGGTTTGCCTGTTTTGGTAGTATTTCTGAAATTTTATCTGATTTAAAAACACATACAGAAGATGAGGTTTATCAGCTTGTACAAAAGCGATGGGAAGGAATACATCTTTTACGAAAAAACTTAGGGGATAAAGAAATAGGTTTTAAAAACTTGGGAGGGCATGAAATATTTACCGATCAACAAGAAGCTCTTTATGAAGCATGCTTAGCTAAAATAGAAATTACGAATTCTTTTTTAAATCCAATTTTTAAAGGGCATGCATTTAAGGTGCATGCAAATACTTTTAATTTTAAAAAAATCCAAAATAAGTACATCACAAACGTTTTTGAATCTCAGATTGATACAGGGAAGATGATGGCTCAATTACTACGGCGTGTTCAATCAAGTGGCGTAATGCTATTAAATTCTTTACACGTAGAAAGTTTTGTAGATTTAGCGGAAGGTGTTGCAGTAAAAACAAACGAGTTTGAGTTTACAACCAAAAAATTGATTATAGCTACTAATGGTTTTGGTGCAGAATTATTAGGAGAAGAGATTAAACCAGCACGTGCTCAGGTATTAATTACTAAGCCTATACAGAATCTAAAAATTAAGGGTGCATTTCATTTAGATGAAGGGTATTATTATTTTAGAAATATTGATGATCGTATTTTATTAGGCGGTGGTCGTAATCTAGATTTTAATACAGAAGAAACTACTTCTTTTGGAGAAACAGCAGTAGTTCAAAATAAATTAGAAACATTACTAAAAGAAGTTATAGCTCCAGAATACGCTATAGAAATTGATCAAAGGTGGAGTGGTATTATGGGAGTAGGGCCACAAAAAAGACCCATTGTTAAGCAAGTTTCTAACCATGTGTATTGTGGAATAAGAATGGGAGGAATGGGAATTGCAATTGGTAGTATTATTGGTAAAGAATTGGCAGATTTAGTCTAGATTTGCCCGCGTAAAAAAATAATACCATTTTTTGCTTTAATTTAAAATCTAATAGTGATGGAACAAAATTTAAAAAAACAGTTATATGACTTCTGTAAAAATTTTGCAGATAATCGGGTATCTCGTATTCGTAAAGATATAGCAGATTTTAAAGAATCCTTGAACAGTGAAACTAAGAGTAGTGCTGGTGATAAACATGAAACAGGTAGAGCTATGATTCAATTAGAGCTAGAAAAATCTGGGGTTCAGTTAGCTGAAGCTGAGAAAATGGCAAAGGTTTTAGATATGGTAAATATTAAAACAAAGACAGATTTTGTTGGTTTGGGTAATTTAGTGAAAACTAATAAAGCCAATTATTTTCTAGGAATTTCGGCAGGAGAATTTAAGGGAGATGGCATTTCTGTGTATTGTATTTCTTCAGAAACCCCTATGGGCAAGCTACTTTTTGGTAAAGAAAAACAGGATGTAGTTACTTTTAATACCAATGAAATTACAATTAATGAAATTCTCTAAATCTGTTTTAGAGAATTTCATTTTATTTTTTAATTGTTTATTTTCAATAAGTTGATATCAAAAATTAAAACAGAACCACCAGGTATGGATCTATTGTCGTTTGATCCGTACCCTAAATGTGCCGGCACAAAAAGTTTTCCAGAACCACCTTCATTAAAATAGGTGATACCTTCTGTCCACCCTTGAATTACGCCATTTAGGTTAAAAGTAATTCCACTAGCATCGCTTTCGTCAAAGACAGCTCCATCTAAAAAGTAGCCTTTATAAGCAACCGTAACGCTAGAACTAGCCATTGGCTTTTCGCCATCGCCTTGTTCATCAATACTATAGTACAGACCTGTTTCACTTCTAATGGCTTCAATGTTATTTGCAGCGATATACGCAGCTATATCAGCTTCATTTTGGGTAACATAATCAATGTTTTCTTTATCACCACTACAGCCTAAAAATAGGATAATGCATAAAGACAAAAAGATATTTTTCATTTGTTTTTTTTACAAATATATGTAGCCTAATTTAATTCTAATCTATTTTTTTTCCTTGCGTAGTAAAAGACAAGCCTTGAGAGCCCGAAGTAGAAATCATTACACTTTCAAATAAAGGTTCTGATGTGCTTGGCTTTACTTGCCAATCAAAAATAAAATTAGCACCTGGACCTCCTTCTTTATCTTTTTCAGCAATAACAATGGCTAAAGTTTCAAGCGGATTCAGATAAATTGTTTTATCAATATACGTGTTAAGATGTTTTCCTTGAGAATCAAAATATTCTCCTTTAGTAATGTATAAAGTATCTTTTCTACTCGTGTTTCGGATGCTTACCGTAGCCGTTAAATCATGTGTAACATGTTCTGTAACGCTATAAATCTGTGAATAGACAGATAGGTAGCTGCTGCCACTTTCTAAAGAGTCAGGTAAAGTGGTGGTATGCATTCTTTGTTTCCAATTCAGATTAGTGTCTGATGATTTGGGTTCTTTATCTTCACAAGATGCAAAAATAAATAACAGGCAGCATAAGCTTAATACGGTTTTCATCTGTTCAACTTTAGAACTATAAAAATACGCAAAGTTTAGTAGTTATTTGTGCCTTTAATTGTTTGGTAATTACCAATTGTTTTTGGTGCGATTTGCTTTTTTTTCTGCCGCTTTCTTTTTACTGTGTAAGCGCTTTTCTATTGAAGATCTACTCGGTTTCGTTCGTTTACGTTTCTTAGGTTCTTTTAGCGCATTTTCTAAAAGTCCTAGGAACCTTTTTATAGCAAGTGTTTTGTTTTTATGCTGACTTCTACTTTCGTCACATTGTAGTTGCAAAACATGTTCTTTATTTAGCTTGTTCTTTAATTTTAAATAAATCTTTTCTTTTTCAAGAATGTTTAAACTAGTAGAATTTACTACATCAAAAAACAACTCAATTTTGGTAGACACTTTATTTACATGTTGACCACCAGCTCCGCTACTCCTAACGGCCTTAAATTGTAATTCGTTCACGATAAGTTCCTTGTTCAAAATCAGTCTTTTATTCTTGTATTTATAGTTTCTAGGGCTACGTTTAGGTATACTTCTTTTTCTGCTTCTAAAGCATGAGGAGCGTTGAATAATATAGTATCGGTCTCATTAAGTTTACTTTCAATTAAGTAATGAGAGCCTTTAAAATAAGAATTTTTGACCCACACTTTTAAGCCGCTATTTTCTGAAATTATAAGTTCTGATGGGTATACTAAAATAGATTTTTCAATAGTTGCATAGGGCTTTAATAAGGAAATGGCAATTAGGTTTACATCACCAAAAAGTAAAGCAATATGTTTCTTTTGAGGATGATTGTATAACTCTTCTGGTTTTGCTTTTGCAGCTATGCCTTGGTCTTTTAGCACTAATATCTCATCTGCAAATGAGAGTATATCATGGGTATCATGTGAAGCTACTATGCAGGTTATTTTTTCAGACTTCAGGTAATTAAAAAGATTTCTCCTTAACGTATTCTTTCTGGAATTATCAATATGGCTAAAAGGTTCATCTAGTAAAAGAATCTCAGGTTTCTGAGCAAGAACTCTTGCTAAAGCTACTCTTTGCTGTTGACCACCGCTTAATAGTTTTACTTTGGTCTTGGCAAATGCAGTCATCTCAATCATTTCTAGAAGCTCATCTGTACGCTCTTTTAGTTCTTTTGGATAAAAAACAGATAAAAACTGACTTACATTATCTTCTACTGATAAATAGGGCATCAAATCAAAATCTTGAGAAAGGTATTTCATGAAGGTCTCTCCTGGAACCAATTTAAAATCAGGTCCAAAAACAGGTTTATCATCCCAAAGTATAGTCCCAGTATTAGGTTGTAAAATACCATAGAGAAGTTTCAATAGGGTACTTTTTCCGCAGCCACTTTCTCCAATAATAGAAATATGTGCTCCTTTTTCAGCAGTAAAGCTAATATCAGAAATGATTTGATTGGATGAGTATGAAAAAGAAAGTTTGTTTACGTGTAACATAGGATGTTCTATTACGGACAAAATTAGAAATAAAAAATCCGTTCCCAGAGGAAACGGATTTTATTCTTAATTATTTGAAATATTATTCTTTAAACTCTTTTAAAACGGCTTGGTTCGGTAGTTTATCAAACCCCATGTTAAATAGCGTAAAAGCCTGTAGGTCTACTTGCTCATTAATAATAGCTTCGGTAGATTTACCTGCGCCATGTCCAGCATTTACATCAATACGTATTAAAGTAGGGTTGTCTCCCGCTTGTGCTTCTTGTAGGGCTGCGGCAAATTTAAAACTATGTGCAGGCACTACACGGTCATCATGATCACCGGTGGTAACTATAGTTGCGGGATATGCGGTTCCTTTTTTTACATTGTGTACAGGAGAATATCCCTTTAAGTACTCAAACATCTCTTTATTATCTTCAGAAGTTCCGTAATCATAAGCCCAGCCTGCACCGGAGGTAAAGGTATGGTAACGTAGCATGTCTAAAACACCTACGGCTGGCATGGCAACTTTCATTAAATCTGGTCTTTGTGTCATAACTGCGCCTACCAATAACCCACCATTAGAACCTCCTTTAATGGCTAAGTATTCTTTAGAAGTATATTTTTTCTTAATTAGGTATTCTGCGGCAGCAATAAAATCATCAAACACATTTTGCTTCTGTAATTTTGTTCCAGCATCGTGCCATTTTTTACCATATTCACCGCCACCTCTTAGGTTAGGAACAGCATAGATACCACCTTGTTCCATCCAAACAGCATTTGCAATGCTAAAAGAAGGAGTTAGGCTGATATTAAAACCACCATAACCATATAATATAGTCGGATTTTTGCCATTGAGTTCTATACCTTTTTTGTGGGTAATAATCATTGGAACTTTTGTGCCATCTTTTGAGGTGAAGAATACTTGCTTAGATTCATAGTCCGATGGATTGAAATCTATACTTGGTTTCCAATACTGTGTGTAGTCGCCTGTTTCTACGCTATACTTGTATAAAGATCCAGGGGTACTGTAGTTGGTAAATGAAAAGTAGAATTCTTTTTCCTCCTTTTTACCGCCAAAACCTCCTGCGGAACCAACGCCAGGTAATTTCACTTCACGAATTAGTTTCCCATCGTAATCATATTGATATACTTTAGAAATAGCATCAACCATATATTCTGCAAAAAAATAGCCTCCGCCCGTACTTGGTGACAAAACATTTTCAGTTTCAGGAATAAAATCTACCCAATTTTCTGAGCTAGGATTTGCCGCATCAACGGTAACTACTTTCTGGTTTGGAGCGCCCATATTGGTCATAATATACAATTTAGAACCTTCGTTTTCAATGACATAGCTATCGGTATCAGTATGGTCAAGAATCGTTACAAACTTAGCCTCTGGTTTTGTAAGGTCTTTCATTAAAAGCTTACTTCCTGAGGTTGATGTTTTTGGGTAAACAAATAAGTAGTGGCCATCTTCAGTAACGCTACCGCTTATATAGCGGTGTTTTTGATCAGGAGTTCCCCCGTAAATTAAAATATCTTCTTTTTGAGGTGTTCCCAATTTATGATAGTATAATTTGTGCTGATCTGTTTTGGCAGATAATTCACTTCCTTTTGGCTTGTCATAGCTGGAGTAGTAGAACCCGTCATTTTCTTTCCAAGAGACGCCACTGAATTTAATATCGACTAAGGTGTCTTCAATAACCTCGTTTTTGGTAGCATCTAAGATGATTACTTTGCGCCAATCACTACCACCTTCGGAGATAGAATAAGCAGCTTTGCTTCCATCTTTAGAAAAGTCTAGACCTGCTAGAGAGGTTGTGCCATCTTTAGAAAAGGTATTAGGATCTAAAAAAACTTCTGCTTCTGTATCTTCTCCTTTTTTTCTATAGACTACATATTGGTTTTGAAGTCCGTCATTTTTATAGAAATAATGATAGTCGCCCTCCGTAAAGGGGGATCCTAATTTTTCATAATTCCATAGTTTCTCTAAGCGCTTCTTTAAATCTGAACGAAAAGGAATGTGTTCTAAATAGCCATATGTAACTTTGTTCTGAGCTTTTACCCAGGCTTCCGTTTCTGAGCTTTTATCATCTTCTAACCACCGGTATGGGTCTTTTATTTCAGTGCCAAAATAGGTGTCTATACTATCTGCTTTATGTGTTGTAGGATAATTCACAGTTATTTTTTCTTTTTTAGGTGTTGTTTCGCAACTTACTAATAGTATGGTAGTAAGTGCTATGCTGGCAATTTTTTTCATAGGTCGTTTAATTAGTCCCTCTAAAAATAACACAAAAAAACCTTTGCAACAGGCTTGTGCAAAGGTTTTAACATTCTTTAGGGTTTAGGAGTTACACTAAGTTGTGTGCTACTAAATATTCTCCAATTTGTACCGCATTGGTTGCGGCTCCTTTTCTAAGGTTATCAGCAACAATCCACATGTTTAACGTGTTTCTTTGGGTCTCATCTCTACGAATACGTCCCACAAAAACATCATCTTTATCATGTGCATAAATAGGCATTGGGTACGTGTTGGTATCAGGATTGTCTTGTACAATAACTCCTGATGATTCGCTTAATAGTTTACGTACATCAGTGAGATCAAAATCGTTTTCAAACTCAACATTTACAGATTCAGAATGTCCTCCTGCAGTAGGGATACGTACTGCTGTAGCTGTTATAGAAAAGCTACGATCATCAAATATTTTTTGAGGTTCACGCGCTAATTTCATTTCTTCTTTAGTATATCCATTTTCTAAAAAAACATCACAATGTGGTAATGCATTTCTTCCTATAGGATAAGGGTAAGCCATTTCTCCTTGTATACCTGCAATTTCATTTTCTAATTGTTGAACAGCTTTAACACCAGTTCCAGAAACAGATTGGTAGGTAGAAATTACCACTCTTTTCATTTTATATTTTTTATGAAGAGGCGCAAGACACATCACTAATTGAATCGTAGAGCAATTAGGATTCGCAATAATTTTATCTTCCTTTGTTAATTGGTCTGCATTGATTTCTGGGACTACTAATTTTTTAGTAGGATCCATTCTCCATGCAGATGAATTATCAATCACGGTGGTACCTACTGCTGCAAATTTAGGAGCCCATTCTGTTGAGGTCTCTCCGCCAGCAGAAAAAATGGCAATCTGTGGTTTTGCAGCCAAAGCATCAGCTAAACCTATTACGGTATATTCTTTGTTTTGATAGGTCATTTTCTTGCCTACTGAACGTTCAGAAGCTACTAATAATAATTCTGTGATAGGAAAATTACGTTCTGCTAAAACTTTTAGCATTACTTCTCCTACCATACCTGTTGCACCTACAACTGCTACTTTCATTGTTATAAATTTTGAGCAACAAATGTACTTCAATACGATTAATTGGACAAAGAAATTAAAGATGAATAATTATAATTTAACAAAAAGTTACATTTATAACAAAATTTCATTATCTTTCATGATATTAAAGCTAGGAGGTCTAAAAACCATAAATTTGCCAAAATAAGAAGTTTTAGAGAAAATATGAAGGTTTGGATAATTGATGACGACTTAGTATCACGATTTGCTACACAATATGGAGTACGACAATCTTCTACTTTGTGTGCTATTGATATTTTTGAAAGTGCAGCAGAGGTTTTAGTCCTTATACAGGATGAAGCCTTTTCAGGAACTGATTTGCCGGATATATTACTACTAGATCTTGTAATGCCAGAAATGGATGGTTGGCAGTTTTTAGAAGCATTAGAAAAAACGGGAAAGAACAAGAATAGTCTCCGGATATACATATTGTCTGCTTTCACAAATTCTAAAGACCGCATTTTAGCAAAAGAACATCCTTTAGTATATGGCTATTTTGATAAACCGATATCTAAAATTAATGTAGATTCCATATTTAAAACCTTAGAATAATCCTTTTAGATATTTTTTATTTTAATAAAAAAGGATTGAGTAAGGCAAAAGAAAAACCGCCAAATACATTAGCGTAATGTACTTGACGGCTTTAGATTAATACTGCAGTGCAGCGGTATTATCCAAACATTGGATAATGAATATTATTTATTTCTTCAATAAATCTCTAATTTCAGCAAGAAGATCTTCTTGAGAAGGTCCAGCAGGAGCTGCAGGAGCAGGAGGTGTTTTTGTTTTGTTGTAAGCTCTTACAATAATGAACATTACTAATCCAACGATTAATAAGTTTACAATAGTGTTAATCCAAGAACCATAAGCGATTACAGCTCCACCTGCTTCTTTTGCGGCAGCTAAAGTGGTGTAATCTTGTCCGTCCATTGCAATATGCATATCTTCAAAGTTCATTCCGCCAGCGAAATAACCAATAAATGGCATAGCGATATCTTTAACAAATCCATTAATTACAGCACCTAATGCGCCAGCCATAATTACTGCAACTGCAAATTCAATGACGTTACCTGTCATAATGAAATTTTTAAATTCTTTTAACATGATTTAGTGTTTTTAATTATTAGTTAATAGTTTAATGTACCGCAAGGTACTAAAAAATTAAATCTTAATTAAATGTTAATAGAGTTTTGTTGTTCAACGATAACTCTCTTTACTCTTTGAGAAATACCGGTAAGTACTTCATATGAAATAGTATTAGCGCCTGCTGCAAATTCGGTTGCAGTTGGTTTATTTCCAAAAACGATTACTTCATCGCCTTCAGAACAATCAATGTCTGTAACATCAACCATAATCATGTCCATGCAGGTATTTCCTATGATGGGAGCGTAATATCCGTGTACACAAACAACACCTTTACCATTCCCATATTCTCGACCAATACCATCGGCATGACCTAATGGTAATGTTGCTGTTTTTATTTTTTTGTTTGAAGTAAAAGCACGGTTGTACCCAACACTTTCATTAGGTTCTAGATAATGAATCTGGGAGATATTTGTTTTGAGCGTAGCTACGGGAATAAAATTTTTATCTTCATCGATATCATTTCCAAAACCGTATAAGCCAATTCCGCTGCGTACCATATCAAAATGTGCTTCTGGGTAATTGATAATTCCGGAGGTATTGGCTAAATGTTTAAAGGGAATATAAGGTAAAGCTGCATCTATTTGAGTGCTGATTATATTGAAATTTTTAATTTGATTTAAGGTAAAATCTTTCTCCTCTAAATCTTCAGAAGCCGCCAAATGTGAAAAAATAGACAACACTTTTACAGCCGTAGTTTCTGAGAGTTTTTTAACGATTGAAGGAATATCTTTAGCATTAAAGCCTAACCTATTTAATCCTGTATTAAACTTTAAATGTATCGGATAGATTTTTTGTTGGTGACGTTCAGCAGCAGTTATAAAAGCAGTTAATATTCTTTCTGAATAGAGATTAGGTTCTAAGCAACGTTCAATAATAGTATCAAAACTTACAATTTGTGGGTGTAAAACTAATATGGGAATTTTAATTCCTGCATTCCTAAGTGAAACACCTTCTTCGGTATAGGCAACTGCAAGATAATCTGCACCTAATGCCACTAATTTCTGAGCAATAGAAACGGCATCGCTCCCGTAAGCAAATGCTTTAACTACGCCTAGAAATTTAGTTTTTGAAGAAATTTTTGTTTTTAAGTACCGGTAATTATGTTCTAAAGCTGTTAAGTTTATTTCTAGAACTGTTTCTTGAGCCTTAGCCATTGGTGTTTGTATTGTTTTTTACTTGCTCCGCTTCAATATCAATATCTTTAATTTTTTCTCGGAGCATAGCTTTGTAATATGCAGCTCTGCTTAAAGGTTCATAAGCTTCTGTTTCGCCCAATAATACTAATTTGTCATTGGTAGATTTTCTAAAGCTATAATTGGCTAAATTTCCAGTGCGTGTACAAATAGCATGCACTTTGGTAACATATTCTGCTGTAGCCATCAATGCGGGCATGGGACCAAAAGGGTTTCCTTTAAAATCCATATCAAGACCTGCAACTAAAACACGAATTCCTCTATTTGCCAAATCATTACAAACGGCAACAATTTCATCATCAAAAAACTGAGCTTCATCAATTCCTACTACATCGCATCCATCAGCTAACAAGCGAATATTTGCGGCAGCGGGCACCGGAGTAGAGCGTATTTGGTTGGCATCATGTGATACCACCATTTCTTCATGATAGCGTGTGTCTACCTGAGGTTTAAAAATTTCAACCTTTTGCTTAGCGAATTGGGCTCTCTTTAGTCGTCGGATAAGTTCCTCTGTCTTACCAGAGAACATAGAACCGCAGATAACTTCGATCCAGCCAAATTGTTCTTTAGGGTTTACAGTATTTTCAAGAAACATTTTGTAATTTTAGACGAAAGTTATACGTTAACCGTTTTATTAAAACGAAGCCATAAAATTACTAAACAAACACGGTCTTTTATAATAGATTAGAATAAAAAATTTTGACAGATGAAAAAACAGCTGAAAAAAAAATTAGTTAAAATTGCTACAAATATTATTACTGCTGATGACATTAATGATATTACAGGAATGTATGCTGCATCAAAAGAGTTGTATGAAAAATTAGCGGTGCTTAAATTTATTGAAGAGGAGCTAAATGATATAGAGATAGATGTTTCTAAAAATGCAATTGCTGCTAAGTTTGAAGAATTAGCAAATGCGGTAATGAATGAAAATAAACAGGTACCAGAAAGCAATCCACATCAAGAAGATATTATGATTCCTGGTATGGATACTATAAAAGATATGGTTTCTGAAATGCCTATGAGTGCTGAAGCCGAAGATGTCTTTGCAGATTTCATGGCAACACCCGCGCTAATGAAGAATGATAAAGACCTTTTTATGCCGGTAGAAACAGAGAAAAAGGTTAGTGAAGAGGTAAAAAAGTCTGTTAACGATACTTTTCAGAAAGAGATAAAAGTAGGACTTAATGATCGTTTAGCTTTTGTTAAACATCTTTTTAATAATAATATGGAAGATTACAACCGTGTAATCTCACAACTAAATACAATTACTACAGAAGAACGTTCTATTGCATTTATTGTAAATATGGTAAAACCAGATTACAATAGTTGGCAAGGAAAAGAAGAGTACGAAACTAGATTCGTAGAACTCATTTCGCGCAAGTTTTCTTAAAAAATAAATTTGTAAGTATCACGTATAAAGGCTGACTTATAGTAAAACTATAAATCAGCCTTTTTT
This sequence comes from Cellulophaga algicola DSM 14237, assembly GCF_000186265.1. Taxonomy (NCBI): domain Bacteria; kingdom Pseudomonadati; phylum Bacteroidota; class Flavobacteriia; order Flavobacteriales; family Flavobacteriaceae; genus Paracellulophaga; species Paracellulophaga algicola. Next base: position 1,533,369 of record NC_014934.1, on the reverse strand, counting down.
ATGAAAACTATTAAAATACTTTATTGGATTGGAACCGCATTATTAACTGCAATTATGCTGTTTTCTATTCAGATGTACTTGTTAAATACAGAGGCAATAGAAGGTGCATTTACAACATTAGGATATCCTACTTATTTGGTGTATCCCTTAGCTTTTGCTAAAATTTTAGGGCTAATTGCCATATTTGGTAATTTTAATAGATCTTTGAAGGAATGGGCGTACGCAGGTTTTTTCTTTGATATTAGTTTAGCCTTTTTTGCACATATAGCAGCAAATGACGGACAATATTTATTTGCCTTATTAGCCTTTATCGGGTTAATAATTTCTTATTTTGCGGGTAAAAAGGCAAGGCCGTAATTTTACCCAATGGGAAAACTCTATATTGTACCAACACCAATAGGAAATTTAGAAGATATTACACTAAGAGCCATACGTGTATTAAAAGAAGCAGATTTAATTCTAGCGGAAGATACACGCACGAGTGGCAAGCTATTGCATCATCTTGAAATTTCAACGCACATGCAAAGTCATCATATGCATAATGAGCATAAGACGGTAGACAATATTGTTAAGCGAATTCTAGCGGGCGATACCATTGCCCTAATCTCTGATGCTGGTACGCCTGCCATTTCTGATCCTGGGTTTTTACTAACAAGAGCTTGTGTAGAACATCATATAGAGGTCGATTGTCTTCCCGGAGCTACGGCTTTTGTTCCTGCTTTAGTAAATAGCGGATTGCCTAATGATAAGTTTGTTTTTGAAGGTTTTCTACCCGTTAAAAAAGGAAGGCAAACTAGATTAATATTACTCGCAGAAGAGCCAAGAACTATAATTTTTTATGAATCGCCTCATAAATTATTAAAAACACTAGGTAGTTTTGTAGAATATTTTGGAGCAGACCGGCAAGTTTCTGTTTCTCGAGAATTAACTAAACTGTATGAAGAAACAATACGTGGAACGGCAGAAGAAGTCTTAAAACACTATACAGACAAACCTCCAAAAGGAGAAATTGTGATCGTCGTTGCCGGAAAAACAAAAGAGAAATGAAAATAGCAGATTTTAAAAATAGATTAGAACATACCCCTAAAGAAATTGAATTTTCTGAAACGATGGCTGTTATAGAGGAGCATTATAATTTTTCTCCAACAGCATTCACGAACGGAGTATTGAAAAATGCGGCCGGCGAAAATTCAGGATCTTGTAAATTATTTGCTTTTGCGGTAGATCAAGAATTAACCAAGGAACAGGCTTTAGCATGTTTTGGTGCCTATTATTTTGATGATGTATTAAATGATCCAGCAGGAAACGGACACCAAAACATAAGAAATTTTATGGTAACAGGTTTTGAAGGTTTGCATTTTGATGGGGTTGCAGTAACAGATAAATAATGGTTATAAGTCGGGCTTTCTATAAAATATTTCTTGGAATTACGGTAATCGTTTTAGTAGCTGCATGTAAGGATACCGTAAAAGAAACCGTGACTAAAAAAAGTGAGATGTTGCCTAATGGCATGCACTTAATGGTTGAAAAAACAGCTATTGAAAAAACTTCCTTTGGGATATTCACCAATCATAATTATGGAACTTCCCACAGGTTTAAATACCGCATTGCTGTAGATCAAGGAAGTATAGAGTGGGATTTTGGAGTTGGGGAGCCTAAACACTTTCTTTTTTGTGACAAAGGGGTCTATATTCATTACTTAAACGAAAACAGTTATACAGAAGAAGCTAGAGATACGATCAACGATACTATTGAAAAGGTACAGGTCATAAAAATTGAAAATCAATACCAGAAATACATCGATGAACGGTATTTATTTAAATTATTTGGAGATGCGTACTGGGTAGATGTTACAGCGGAAGAATATGCTAGAAACAAAGCACTTTGTTCTGAACAAGCCATACCAAACGACAATGAATTAAGCATTGATGCTGTTGAATAGTTTAAGCTTAGGAATAAAACCCCACCAATTGGCAGGGCTCGATTTTTAATTTCCATACTGTTGTCACTTCGAGTGAATTTTAAGCTCTTTTTGCTTTAAATTAGTATCTAGAAGTATTCGTGTTCCTGGGGCATGTTGATATTATCTTTTGAACTGAGCCACACAAAAATTACTGGAACTCAAATTTTTAAAATTACCATCAACCATCAACTAATATTTAGATCCATCATGTTTGCCTTTTTCCCAACCTGTTTTTCCTAGATATTGATCTGCACTTTCAACAGCGCCATTTTCTATCGTAGTTCCCATAGAATCATTCCATCTATTTAAATAGCCAAAAAGAGAAATAACGCCTAACATTTCTACAATTTCACCCTCATTCCAATATTGGTATAAACGTTCTTTAATCTCAGCGTCAACACCATTTGGTACTTGTGATGCTTGTAATGAAAAATCTAGTGCAGCACGTTCAGCTTCGGAAAAAGCAGCATGCGTTCTGTATTCCCAAATATTATCTAATTGCTCCTGTTCTGCTCCGTAGCGTTCTGCGGCTCTGATGGCATGCGCTTGGCAGTAACGGCATCCTGTAGCATTACTACTTACCCAAGCAATCATACGTTTTAAGGCAGAAGTAACGCTACCTTCATTAGCCATAACGGCTTTGTTTAAATTGATAAATGCTTTAGAAATTGCAGGTCTATGCTGCATAGTTAATACAGAGTTTGGACAGAAACCCAAGGTTTCATTAAAGAATTCTGCTAATTCTTTGGTTTCTTTATCGTGATTCGGATCTAAAGGTTGTACTAAGGCCATATCGTTCTTTGTTTATATTCTTTTATCGTATTTTTGAGTAATCAAATCCCTTACAAGAAACGAAAAATTATGAGCACAACAAATCATATATCAACCAAATGGTTGGGCAACATGACCTTTGAAAGTAATAATCCTTCAGGAAATAGTTTAAAAATAGATATTGCTAAAGAAGATGGTGGTGATGGTAATGGGTACAGACCTAAGGCGTTGATGCTTTCTTCTCTTGCAGGATGCTCAGGATTGGATGTAGCCGCATTGATAAAAAAAATGAAATTAGACGTAGAAGAATTTCATATTGAAACCATCGCTAATTTGACGGATGAGCACCCAAAATTTTATGATAAAGTTGTGGTAGAATATCACTTTCACGGCGCTAATCTTAAAGAAGATAAGCTGCAAAGAGCGGTAGATTTATCCGTAGAAAAATACTGTGGTGTTATGGAAATGTTTCGTCAGTTTGCTGAGGTAGAAATCAACACGTTTTTTCATAATAAATAAGGGTATTCAAGTATCAAGTTCAATATCAAGGCTGAAGACTAAAGCTTAAATTTGTTTTTTAAAGGATATGGAAAATAAAAAATATGATTTAGAGGATAGACTGGTGGCTTTTGCGGGAGATATTATTTTATTCTGCAAAGACTTGCCAAATGATATGACTGGAGAGTATTATGGGAATCAATTACTGAGGTCTGCAGGTAGTTCTGCTCTTAATTTTGGAGAAGCTCAGGGAGCTAGTTCGGTTAAAGATTATATTCATAAGGCAAGTATTTGTTTAAAAGAATTGAAAGAGTCTAGAGTGAACCTAAAGATTTTGAATAAGGCTTTTTATGGTGATGAAAGTATACGTTTGAATCTATTAGAAGAAGTAGAACAACTAATAAAAATTATTGCAACAATTATTAAAAATAAGAAAAATCAGTGACTTTAAGTTTTTTGAACTTGAACTTGATACTTGAACTTGATATATGCGCTGGACGATAAAAGCCAAACCCGAAGAAGAAAAGATAAAGGAACTTGCCAGTGCTTTAAATGTAGAAGATCTAGTAGCGCAATTATTACTTCAGCGAGGTATTTCTACTTTTGAAGAAGCAAAACTGTTTTTCAGACCTCAGTTATCAGACCTACATGATCCTTTTTTGATGAAGGATATGGATATTGCGGTAGCACGTATAGAAACTGCAATTAATGAAGGCGAGAATATTTTGGTTTTTGGCGATTATGATGTAGATGGCACTACGGCAGTAGCTTTAATGTCGTCCTATTTATTGTCTTTCTATCCCAATGTGGCCACCTATATTCCAGATAGATATGCAGAAGGTTATGGCGTGTCTTATAAAGGAATTGATTTTGCCGAGGATAATAACTTCTCTTTAATTATAGCTTTAGATTGCGGAGTAAAAGCAGTAGATAAAGTTGCCTATGCCAAAGAAAAAGGTGTAGATTTTATTATTTGCGATCACCATAGACCTGGTGCTACCTTACCAGATGCCATAGCTATTTTAGACCCTAAAAGAAGCGATTGTACCTATCCGTATGATGAACTTTGTGGTTGTGGTGTAGGTTTTAAACTGATACAAGCTTTAGGCTCCAGACAAGGAGAAACTATTGAAGATTTAATTCCGTATTTAGACTTAGTCGCTACGGCTATTGGCGCAGATATTGTGCCTATTACGGGAGAGAATAGAGTATTGGCCTATTATGGCTTAAAAGTAATCAACTCAGACCCTAGAGCTGGTTTCAAGGCCATCATCAATCAGATAAAAAAAACGATCTTAACCATTACCGATGTTGTTTTTGTCATTGCCCCACGTATTAATGCGGCAGGCAGAATGGTACATGGCCAGCATGCCGTAAATTTATTAACGGAAACTAATCAAGCACAGGCTGAAAAGTTTGCAGGCGAGATAGAAAAATATAACAGTGATCGTAGAGGTTTAGATCAAGAAATAACCAAAGAAGCACTCACTCAGATTATTGAGAATGAGGAGGAAGAGGGCTTTACCTCGGTAGTGTATAAAGAAACATGGCACAAAGGCGTTATAGGTATTGTAGCCTCTAGACTTACGGAAACCTATTACCGGCCAACCTTAGTATTTACGAAGAGTGGCGATAAATTAGCGGCTTCCGCACGTTCCGTAAAAGGTTTTGATGTGTATAATGCTTTAGAGGGCTGTGCGGATTATATAGAACAGTTTGGGGGGCACAAATATGCGGCGGGACTGACTTTATTGGAAGAACAATACCAAAATTTTAAACATCAATTTGAAAAAGTAGTTTCAGAAACCATAGACCCTAATTTATTAATTCCTGAAATTGCTGTTGACTTACGTATTGAAATTAAAGATATTACGCCTAAACTAATGCGTATTATAAACCAGTTTGAACCTTTTGGTCCTGAGAATATGACGCCTGTGTTTATGGCAGAAAATATTCAAGACTCTGGGTATGCAAAGGGCGTAGGTGAAGAAGGGAAACATTTGAAATTTGCAGTTACCCAAAATGGCTATGGCCCTATTGGGGGAATTGGTTTTAGTTTAGGGGATAAATTACCATTGCTAACAGGTAGGAAACCCTTTAGTGCTGTTTTTTCTATTGATGAGAATGAATGGCAAGGCAATGTGAGCTTGCAATTGAAATTGAGGGATATAAAGTAGCTTAATTTAAGGTGTCCTGCACTCCTGACAATTTGATATTTATGGAAATTAACAAAACTATTACTCCCATGGAGGAGTCTGATCGATATTTAAATAAATATATTAATGCCTTAGAAAATACCACATTTGAAGTTTTTGAAAATGATGTTACCAAAAAATCATTGAATGGATATGCATTTTCCTTAATTCGTGAATTATCCAAGTACACCACATGCCCAAACCAAGACAGAGCCTTGCAGACGAAAGCATTGCATTATTTCAAAATTTTAGCAAAAGCCTTTTATCATTTAGCATATTCTGTAGGTGCAGAGGTAACCGTACAATTTAGAGACAAACCTGTGCAGCATATA